>NZ_BAAAFZ010000061.1:0-1692 GCF_039523795.1 Craurococcus roseus
GCGAACTCGTCCTGCGCGTCGTCACCCACAGCCTCATGCTCCTCGCCGATCCGGCGTGAGCCTTTCAACAGAGCAATAGCGAGTCTAAATCGGCTTCCCGAATCAAAGCCGCACTTGGTGCCGCTTCGAAGATGACCGCGCTGGCGCGCGGCGCGCAATGCCCGCCGCTTACCACAGGGACCTCCCGTTACCCACAAGGGACCGCTGCGCTCGCTGCATGGGGCGGCTCCGCGGCCCCTTGTGGATACGGGCCTTTCTTGTGGAAAGCGGGGACGTTGCGCGGAGGAGCGTGGTGGACAAGGAACGGACCGACCTCAACATCCGTCGCCGCAGCGTGAGAGGAGGCGACCGGCAACGACTCCCTGGGGCGCCAAGCGCCTGCAACCGGCGGAGGCCGCGATCGGGCAGGCGCGGTGTTCGGCTCCAGGGCGCCTTTAGGGGCGAGGCGTTCCGGCGCGCCGGCCCCTGCGCCACTCGCCGTCCGCGCGCATCAGGCGACGCCCGTTGACCCGAAACCGCCGCCGCCGCGCGCCGTGCTTCGGGAGAACTCCTCCACCACCCGCAGGACGGGCCGCACCACGGGCACGAACACCAGTTGCGCGATGCGGTCGCCGGGGTTGACCACCAACGGACTCGAGCCCGGCGCGTTCCGGTTCCACGCGCTGATCAGCAACGGCCCGGTGTAGTCGGCGTCCAGCACGCCGACCGAGTTGCCCATGACCAGCCCGGTGCGATGGCCGGTGCCGGACCGCGGCACGATCAGCCCCGCCACCGACGGGTCGCCGATGTGGATCGCCAGCCCCGAGGGGATCAGCTGCGCGGGCGATTGCGGGGCGAGGGCGAGCGGCTGATCGACGCACGCGAACAGGTCGATCGCCGCGGCCATCGCGCTCTGGTACCGGGGAAGCCCCCAGGCGCGGATGCGTTCGTCGAGGATCTTCACCTCGAAGGTGGGCGTCGCGTGCACGGGCTTCCCCTCGGACCGTCCTCGATGCCGCCACGATGTCCGCGTTCGCCGGCAGCGGCAACAGCGTGCCAGCGCCGCGCCCGTCCGAGACGCCGGAAGATGGGTCCGTCCAGGCTTGCGGGACCGGGGGCCGCGGGCCACGACACGCCCCGCCGGAAAACGGAGAGAATGCGCTCGGAGCGACGCCCGCGGCGCGACCGCCATGGCGCGATCCGGGAGCGACTCGGGCCCGGCCGCCCCGGATTCAGCGGCGCGCCTCCCACCGGCACGAGGCAGGGCGGCAGGCGCGGTAAAACCCCCAATTCACCGCGCCTGCCGGATCCGTGCCACAATCGGGGCAGCACCCGCGAGCGAAGCCGCCGCCCGGTACGCCGCCCAGTCGCTGGCGCCGGAGACCCTCCGCGCCTACCGGGGCTACTGGGACGACTTCGCGGCTTGGTGCGCCCGCGAGGGCCTGGCGCCGCTGCCGGCCGACCCGCGCGCGGTCGCCGCCTACTTGGCGACCTTGGCCCCCACGCACGGGCGCAGCGCCCTCCGCCGCCGCTTGGCGGCGATCGGCCAGGCGCACCGGCTCCGCGGCCTCGACTGGAGCCCGTCCCACCCGGCGATCCGCCACACGCTCCGCGGCATCCTGCGCCGGCACGGCCTCCCGCCGCGCCGCCGCGCTCGGCACGGCCGAGGTGCGGCGGCTGCTGGCCGCCTGCGCCGGCGGCGGCTTGGCCGGC
>NZ_BAAAFZ010000061.1:1703-50460 GCF_039523795.1 Craurococcus roseus
GGCGGCTTGGCCGGGCTGCGCGACCGGGCGCTGCTGCTGCTCGGCTACGCCGGCGCGCTGCGCCGGGGCGAGCTGGTCGCGGTGCGCCGCGAGCACGTCGCCTTCGCCGCGGACGGGTTGCGGCTGCTCATTCCGCGCGCGAAGTGCGACCCGGAGGGCCGCGGCGAGGAGGTGGGCATCCCGCGCGGCGAGCGGGCCGCGACCTGCCCGGTGCGCGCGCTCGAGGAGTGGCTCCGGGCCTCGTGCCGCGAGCACGGCCCGGTGTTCCGCAAGGTGGGGGCGCGCGGCGAACTCGGCCGCGAGGCGCTGCACCCGGACGCGGTGCGGCGGATCCTGCGCCGCCGGGCCGCCGCGGCCGGCCTGTCCGCGCCGCCGCTGGAGCGGCTGTCGCCGCACGGCCTGCGCGCCGGCTTCGTCACCGAGGCCTACAAGGCCGGGGCTCGGGACGAGGAGATCATGGCGCGCACCCGCCACCGCGACCTCAAGACCATGCGCGGCTACGTGCGCAGGGCCAAGCTGGTCGGCGACTCGCCGGCCAAGCGGCTCGGGCTTTGATGCGGGCGTCGCCGTCGCGGACCGCATCGCGGCCGCCGGCGCTTGGTTGGCTCCGACCGGCACCAGACCCTGATCGACCTCTGGCCGACCGGACGGCGCCCGCCGAGGGGCGCCGCGCTCCGGCCGCGACTCCGCCGCCCCGACGCCGATGAGGACACCGTGCTCCGCAGACCCTCTGCTGTCCGTGCCGCTTGCGATCGGCCTCGCCGCTTGCCAACCCCCGGCTGGCGGCGACGCCCTCGGACGGCGTCCCATGCCCGTGGTCTTCTTCGCCGAGGGGAGCGCGGCGATGGGCCCAGAGGCCCGAGCCGTGGTGGCGCGGGCCGCGGAACGCGCCCGCGCCTGGCCCGGAGTGCCCGTGGTGGTGCGGGGCTTGGCCGCGACGGACGGTAGCGCCGGCTTCGGCCGCGCGCTGTCCGAAGCGCGGGCCCGCAACGTCGCCGACGCGTTGGTGGCCGCTGGCGTGTCGCCCGACCGCATCCGGGTGCAACCGCGCGGCCCCGTGCCCTACGAAGCGATGCAGGTCGAGTCGCGCCGGGTGGAGATCGCCATCGGTGGTTAGCTGATGGCGCCCGGCTTACGCACGGGCCCGGGCTCGACCAGCGGTGGGCGGCGGCCTCGGGTCCGGCGACGCTGGTTCGGCACCGAACGGCACGGGACTTGGCCGCCGGCGCCTCTTCATGGCGTGGTCGCGAACGCCTACACGGGGACAAGGATGTGGACTCCGGACCACCTCGCCGCGGCCGACGTCATCTGGGACCTCGATGCCGCGACCAAGCAGGATGTCTTGCGGTTCCTCTCTGCGGAGGCCGCGGGCCGGCTAAGCCGCCAAGAGCGGGAGGTGTTCGGCGCGCTCGCGGCGCGCGAGCGGCTCGGCTCGACGGCCCTCGGCTCCCGAGCCTCGGCGCGAGGACGGCGTTCGGAGGCCGGCGAAGGAAGGCCGGACCGCGCGTGTTCGGGAGAGCGCAGCAAGTGGCAGGACCGGATACACCGCGACCGGCGCCCTCCCGCAATCGGCCGCGTCGGACACGACCGGGCCGCTTGCGCCCGACAACGGCGCCGCGTTCGCTTCGCGCGTCCTCCCTGTTCAGCGCCCGCGCCGCATCGCCCGCGGCGCAGCCGGACCGGCCGAGGCGGCAGCCGATCGGAACGCCCGGCCGGCGGAGCCCCACCCGCCGCCGTCGGATTGCTGCGGGTGTTCCGGCCCGCGTTCCGTCAGGGCGGTGCGGATGTGTGCCCCGCCGCGGCGGCCGCGCCATCGCGGCTGGCGCTGGGCGGCACCACCAGCACGTCGCACTCGAGTTCGGGCACGGCCTCCGCTGCGACGCTCCCCAGGAGGACACGACGGAGGATGCCGTGCCGGCCCTTGCCCATGAGCACGAGGTCGGGCCGTAGCCGCCCGACCGCCTGCTTGATCACTGTCGCCGGCCTGCCCTCCTCGGCCACCATGCGCGGCTGGGAAGGGATGTCCAGGCCAATGCCGGCCAGGAAGCGCGCCAACTCCGCCTCGGCCTCCCGCGTCCTGGCCGAGAGGTGGTCCGCGACCGCCTGCCTCGACAGATCCGCGCGTACCATGAGACCCTTTTCTGGCGCCTGGAAGCCGTGCAGGACGGTCAGGTCCGCGCCGTCGAGCACGCCCAACGCCGCGGCCGTGCGGAGCGCGTGGGCGGAGCCTTCGTCGAGGTCCACCGCGGCGAGGATGCGCCGGTATGGGCCGGTTGGCGGTCGGTTGACCATCAGAACCGGACGGCCGCCGTGCCGCATCACGCGCTCGGCCGTCGTGCCTACGAACATGTCCTGCAGCAAGCTGCGGCGGTGCGCGCCAAGCACGACGAGGTGCGCCGCCTGGGCTTCCGCGGCGCGGATGACGCCGTCAAAGGGATCGCCCGTCTCCACCAGGACCCGCGGCGCAGGATCCCACGCCGACTTCGCCAGTTCCGCGGCCCGTCCGCGCAGGAGCAACAAGGCCTCCCGGCGTTCGGCGTCCATCAGGCTCGCGGGCTGGTCGTCGTCCACGACGTACAGCAGCAGCAGCTCAGCCCCGAGGGGTCCCGCCAAGTCGGCCGCGCGCCGCACCGCCCTGTCCGAGCGTGGAGAGAGATCGGTCGCCGCGAGCAGCCGCCGCATGGCATGGCCTCCTGGCCGGTTCTCGGTTGCCGGATGCCCTGTACGCCGGGCGGCCGGGGTTTGGCGAGCAAGAAGCATGGTTGAGGGACGTCACCGCAAGTTCCAGCCGCACCTCCCTCGCACCCACCACGTCTTCGGCCAGCACGCGCAACGCCGGCTTGACCTCCTCGGCGTGGCACAGGCCATGGATGGTCACCGAGCCGCCTTCGACTTCCACGAAGGTGGTGAAAGGGTCGACCCAGGGCTGCTCGTCCACCCTGGCGAGCGGGTCGCGGCCGGTGCGGGTGCCGTCAGGGGTCGCTTGGTCCAGGCGCGCCTCGTCGGACGAGCCATTTTCATGCGGGTCAGGTCGGCGCGGGGGACGATGCCGGATGAGCTGCCATGCCGGACCACCGGCACGCGGCCGACCTCCCGCCGATCGAGCAGGATCGCCACGCGTTCGGTCGGCGCGTCCTACTCGACCGCCACGAGGCCGGTGGCCATGACGTCGCGGGCGCGGCGGCCATCGGCGCGGGCGTAGCAGGCCGCCCACGCCGCCCAGTCGCCGGGGTGGCGAGGCCGCGGGCCGGGTTGCCCTCGGTGACGACGCGGAACAACCGCCCATCCGCTTCGCCACCGGCGCGCCGGAGATGCCGCGCTCGGCCGGGACGCGCGCCACCTCCCGAATCGCGGTGTCGGGCGGGAGGGTCACGGCGGAAGCCGTCATCGGGTCGGGCGCGCGCACGGCGGACCTCCTTTTTCGTTTCCGTCAGGTTGAGGCGGCACGCCGCATCGGGTCGATCGAGGAGCGGCGGACCCGCCCAGGGCTGGCCGGGGTCCTCCTGGACGGGTGCCGCTCGGCACCTCTGACGCGGCGAAGCCGCGGCTCCCGTCGCGGTCGTCGGTCCTCAGGGGGCAACCGGATCGACACGATCCGAACGATCCAGGACGACGGGGGCACGGGCCCGTTGCCGTCGCCGAACACCCCTTCATGGAACGCCCGCGAACGCCTACACGGGGACGGGAATGTGGACTCCGGACCACCTCGCCGCGGCCGATGTCATCCTAGACCTCGAAGCCGCGACCAAGCAGGACGTCCTGCGACTCCTCTCGAAGGAGGCCGCGGGCCGGCTCGGCCGCCCGGAACGGGAGGTGCTCGGCGCGCTCGCGGCGCGCGAGCGGCTCGGCTCGACGGCACTCGGCCGCGGCGTCGCGTTGCCCCATGCGCGGCTGGCCGGGTATTCCCCGCCGCTCGTCCTCATCGTCCGGCTGCGCCGGCCGGTGGATTTCGAGGCCAGGGACGAGGAGCCGGTGGACCTGGTCATCCTCGTGCTCTGGCCGGAAGCGTCGCCCGAAGGGTTCCTGCCCGCTCTGTCCGGCATCGTGGGAACGCTCCGGGACCCGCAGGTGCTGCGCCGGCTGCGGCGGGCGCGAACGCCCGCGGAGGCGGCGTCGCTCCTGCGCGGCGGCGCGGCGGCGCCGGCCGGCCGGCCCCTCGCCCCAGGCGCGGGATGACGCGCCGGGACGCCGCCGCGGCGCGCACCCTTCCAGCGGATCGGGCGTAAGGGGGAGACGATGCCCGACGCCGCCCTGCTCCTGGCCCTGGTCGGCCTGCCCTTCGCCGGCTCGCTCGCCGCCGGGCTGTTGCCGACCCACGCCCGCGACGCCGCGGCCTGGTTCGCCGGCGCGGTCGCGCTCGCCTGCCTCGCCCTCGTCTGGGCCGCGTACCCCACCGTGTCGGAGGGGGGCGTGGTCCGGGCCGCGTTCCCGTGGATGCCGGTGCTCGGCCTCGATTTCAGCCTGCGGATGGACGGCCTGGCCTGGCTCTTCGCCGGGCTGGTGACGGGCATCGGCGCGCTGGTGGTGCTCTACGCGCGCTACTACATGGCCGCGGACGACCCGGTGCCGCGCTTCTTCGCGTTCCTGCTCGCCTTCATGGGCGCGATGAACGGCGTCGTGCTCTCGGGCAACCTCGTGCAGATCGCCTTCTTCTGGGAGCTGACGAGCCTCTTCTCCTTCCTGCTGATCGGCTACTGGCACCACACGCCGGCGGCGCGGGACGGCGCGCGCATGGCGCTGACGGTCACCGCCGCCGGCGGGTTGGCGCTGTTCGCCGGCGTGCTCGTGCTGGGCCACGTCGCCGGGAGCTACGACCTGGACGCGGTGCTGGCCTCCGGCGACCGCATCCGCGAGCATCCGCTCTACCCGACGGCGCTGCTGCTCGTGCTGCTCGGCGCCTTCACCAAAAGCGCGCAGTTCCCGTTCCACTTCTGGCTGCCGCACGCCATGGCGGCGCCCACGCCCGTCTCGGCCTACCTGCACTCGGCCACGCTGGTGAAGGCGGGCGTGTTCCTCCTCGCGCGGCTGTGGCCGGTGCTGGCCGGCACGGACACCTGGTTCTGGACCGTCGGCTCGGCCGGCTTGGTCACCATGCTGCTCGGCGCCTATGTCGCCATCTTCCAGAACGACCTGAAGGGCCTGCTGGCCTACTCGACCATCAGCCACCTGGGGCTGATCACGCTGCTGCTCGGCCTCAACAGCGACCTCGCCCTGGTGGCGGCGGTCTTCCATGTCCTGAACCACGCGGCCTTCAAGGCGTCGTTGTTCATGGCCGCCGGCATCATCGACCACGAGACGGGCACGCGCGACATCCGCCGCCTCTCCGGCCTGAACCGCTCCATGCCCTTCACCGCCCGACTGGCCCTGGTCGCGGCGGCAGCCATGGCCGGCGTGCCGTTGCTGAACGGCTTCATCTCCAAGGAGATGTTCTTCGCCGAGGCGCTGACGGCGGAGGCGGCGCTGCCGCTCGCCGCGATGCTGGGGAGCGCCTTCAGCGTCACCTACTCGCTGCGCTTCATCCACGGCGCCTTCTTCGGCCCCGACCCCGTGGACCTGCCACGCGCGCCGCACGAGCCGCCGTCCTGGATGCGATTCCCGGTCGAGATCCTCGTTCTGGTTTGCATCGTGGTCGGCATCCTTCCGGCGGCCACGGTGGGGCCGTTCCTCGACCTCGCCGTGCGCTCCGTGCTGGGCGGGGCGACTCCCCGTTACGACCTCGCCGTCTGGCACGGCTTCAACCCGCCGCTGCTCATGAGCGCCATCGCGCTCCTGGGCGGCGCCGCGCTCTACGTCGCGCTCCAGCCGCGGCTGCTGGGCGGCGTCGAAGGGCCGCCGCTGATCCGGCGGCTGGAGGGCCGGCGCATCTTCGAGCGCGTGCTGGTGTTCCTGTCCTGGCGCGCCGCCCGCTCGGCCGAGCGCGCGTTCGGCACGCGGCGCCTGCAGCCGCAGTTGCGGCTGGTGGTCTGCGTCGCCGTGTTGGCGGCGGGCCTGGCGGTCTGGCGGCGCGGCCTCGGGCCGCCGGACCTCGTGCCCCAAGGGGTGGACCCGGTGTTGGCGCTGCTCTGGACGGTGGGCGCGGCCTGCGCGCTGGGCGCGGCGTGGCGGGCGGAGTCCCACAGGCTGGCCGCGCTGGCCCTCCTCGGCGGCGTCGGGCTGGTGGTCTGCGTGACGTTCGTCTGGTTCTCGGCGCCCGACCTGGCGCTGACCCAGCTCCTGGTCGAGGTCGTGACCACGGTGCTGCTGCTGCTCGGCCTGCGCTGGTTGCCACGCCCCTCCGGCGCGCGGCGAGCGCCGGCCGCGACGCGCCGCCGCCTGCTCGACCTCGGCATCGCCGCCGCGGCCGGGACGGGCATGGCGGCGCTCGCCTTCGCGGTGATGATCCGCACGCCGCCCGACCTGCTCGCGCGCCATTTCCTGGAGCGCGCCTACACGGAGGGCGGGGGCACCAACGTGGTGAACGTCATGCTGGTGGACTTCCGCGGCTTCGACACGCTCGGCGAGATCACCGTGCTAGGCGCCGTCGCGCTGACCGTCTACGCGCTGCTGCGGCGCTTCCGGCCGGCGCCGGAGAGCGTCGGGGTGCCGGAGCAGCAGGCCGTCCAGGGCGCCCACGACGCTTCGCGCCCCGACCGCCGCGTCGGCGACACCGCCTCCGATTGGCTGCTCGTCCCGTCGGTCATAGCCCGGCTGCTGTTCCCGGTGATCGGCCTCGTGGCCGTGTACCTGCTGCTGCGCGGGCACGACCTGCCGGGCGGCGGCTTCGCGGCGGGCTTGACCGCCTCCATCGCCATCATCCTCCAGTACATGATCGGCGGGATCGGGTGGACGGAGGACCACCTGCGGGTCCGCCCGCTGCGCTGGATGGGCGCCGGCCTCCTGCTCGCCTGCGGCACCGGGCTCGCCGCTTGGCTGTTCGGCCGACCGTTCCTCACCTCCTACTTCGCGTACCTGGACCTGCCGGTCGTCGGCGAGGTGCCGACGGCCAGCGCGCTGGTGTTCGACATCGGCGTGTTCGCCCTGGTGGTCGGCGCCACGGTGCTGATGCTGATCGCGCTCGCCCACCAGTCGCTCCGCGGCCGCCGCGCCGCCGCGCCGCGCGCCCGCGAGGCCGCTCCGGCCGACGAAGCGCGAGTGCCCGCCGCGGCGGGGGGCGATTGATGGAGCTCGTCGTCGCCCTCGCCATCGGCGTGCTGACGGGATCCGGCGTCTGGCTGGTGCTGCGCTCGCGCACCTTCCAGGTCATCGTCGGCCTGTCGCTGCTGTCCTACGCCGTCAACCTGTTCATCTTCTCGACCGGCGGGCTGCGCTCCGGCGCGGCGCCCATCCTCGAGCGCGGCGCGGCGGGCGACCTGGCCACGCACGCCGACCCCGTGCCGCAGGCGTTGGTGCTGACCGCCATCGTGATCGGCTTCGCGACCACGGCGCTGTTCCTGGTGGTGCTGCTCGCGGCCCGCGGCCTGACAGGGACCGACCACGTGGACGGCAGGGAGGGCGGGCGTTGAGCGGCTGGACGGACCACTTGGTGGTCGCGCCGGTCGTGGTCCCGCTCCTGGCCGGCGCGCTGATGGTGCTGGCCGGCGAAGGACGCCGCGGGCTGAACGCCGCGCTCGGCCTGGCCTCGACGGCCGCGCTGGTCGGCCTCGCGCTCGCTTTGCTGCGCCTGGCGGACGCGGCGGGCGCGGACGGCGCCGCGGCGGCGGCGGTGCGCGTCTACCGGCTGGGCGACTGGCCGGCGCTGTTCGCCATCGTGCTGGTGCTGGACCGCCTTTCCGCGCTGATGCTGGCGCTGACGGCCGTGCTCGGCGCGGCCGCGCTGGTCTTCTCGCTGGCGCGCTGGCACCGGGCGGGGGCGCACTTCCACCCGCTGCTCCAGTTCCAGCTCGTGGGGCTGAACGGCGCCTTCCTGGCCGGCGACCTGTTCAACCTCTTCGTCTTCTTCGAGGTGATGCTGGCGGCGTCCTACGGCCTGGCCCTGCACGGCTCCGGCGCGGCGCGCGTCCGGGCCGGGCTGCACTACGTCGCCGTCAACCTCACGGCCTCGCTGCTGTTCCTGGTCGCGGCCAGCGTGGTCTACGGCATCTCCGGCACGCTCAACATGGCCGACCTCGCCCGGCGCATGGCCGGCTTGGCGGCGGAGGACCGGGCGCTGCTGGAAGCGGGGCTCGCGGTCCTCGGCGTCGCCTTCCTGGTCAAGGCGGCGATGTGGCCGCTGGGCTTCTGGCTGCCGCCGACCTACGCCGCCGCCAGCGCCCCGGCGGCGGCGATCCTCTCCATCCTCAGCAAGGTCGGCGTCTACGCCGTGCTGCGGCTGTGGCTGCTGCTGTTCGAGGGCGGAGCGGGCGGCTTCGGCGGCGCTTGGCTGACGGCGGGCGGGCTGCTCACCATCGCCTTCGGCTCCGCCGCGGCGCTGGCGGCCCAGGACATGGCGCGGCTGGCCGGCGCGAGCGTGCTGGTGTCCTCCGGCACGCTGCTGGCGGCGATCGGCACGGGCCAGGGGGAGGTGACCGGCGGCGCGCTGTTCTACCTCGCCAGTTCGGTGCCGGCGATTGCCGCGTTCTTCCTGCTGATCGAACTGGTCGAGCGCGGCCGGGACGTGGGCGCTGACGTGCTCGCGGTGACGCGCGAAGCCTTCGGCGAGGGCGCCGAGGACGAGTACCTGGACGACGACGAGGAGGTCGGCGTCGCCATCCCGGCCACCATGGCTGCCCTGGGACTCGGCTTCATGGGCTGCGCGCTGCTGCTGGCGGGGCTTCCGCCGCTCTCGGGCTTCCTGGCCAAGTTCGCCATGCTCGCGCCGCTGTTCGGCGCCGGCGACGACGGCGTGCCGGCGACGGCCTGGGCGCTGCTGGGGGCTTTGATCCTCTCGGGGCTCGCCACCGTCGTTGCGATGACCCGGGCCGGCATCGACGCCTTCTGGGCCTCCCCTGCCCGCGAGGCGCCGCGGGTCCGCGTGCTGGAGATCGCGCCGGTCGCGCTGCTGCTGGCCCTGTGCGTGAGCCTCACGGTCCTCGCCGGGCCGGCCATGGGCTACATGCAGGCGGCGGCGCGGTCGTTGCACGCGCCCCAAGGCTACATCGCCGGCGTCCTCCCCGCGCCGGGCGCGGAGGGGGCCGGCCGATGACCCGTTGGCTGCCCTTCCCGCTGCTGGCGGCGTCGCTGCTCGCCATGTGGCTCCTGCTGGTCGGGAGCGCGGGCCCCGGCGCCCTCCTGCTCGGCATGCTGCTGGCGTTCCTCGGCGGCCGGGCGTTCCTCGCGCTCGATCCGGAGCGGGCGCGGTTGCGGCGGCCGCGGGCGGCGCTCGAACTCGCATGGGTCGTCCTGGTGGAGGTCGTCCGCTCCAACAACGCCGTCGCGCGGATCATCCTGGGGCGCACGGCGCGGAAGCGGACCTCCGGCTTCGTCCACGTCCCGTTGGACATGCGCGACCCGTACGGGCTGGCGGCGCTGGCCTGCATCGTCACCGCCACGCCGGGCACGGTCTGGGTGGAGTACGACTCCGCCAAGGGCACGATGCTGCTGCACGTCCTCGACCTCGTCGACGAGGAGGAGTGGGTTCGGATCATCAAGGACCGCTACGAACGGCGGCTCATGGAGGTCTTCGAATGACCGCTGCCCTGCTCGCCTGGTCCATCTTCCTGGCGCAGGTCTTCCTGGCCCTCGCCATGGGCTGCGCGGCGTTCCGTGTCCTCAGGGGGCCGCGGGCCCAGGACCGCGTGCTCGGCCTGGACACGCTCTACGTGAACGCCACGATGCTGCTGCTGGTCTTCGGCATGCGCACGGGAAGCGCCCTGTACTTCGAAGCGGCGTTGGCGATCGCCTTGCTCGGCTTCGTCTCGACGGCGGCGCTGGCCAAGTTCCTCATGCGCGGGGAAGTGATCGAATGACGCCCGCGGAGAACCTGCCGGCCTGGGCGGCGCTGCCCACCGCGCTGCTCCTGCTGGCCGGCGCCGGGCTGGCGTTGACGGGATCGCTCGGGCTGCTGCGGCTCAAGGGCTTCTACGAGCGCGTCCACGCCCCGACGCTCGGCACGACGCTCGGCATCGGCTGCATCCTGGCCGCCTGGACGCTGTTCTTCACAGTCCTGCAGGCGCGCCTGGTGCTGCACGGGGTCCTGATCGCCGCCCTCACGGTCGTCACCACCCCTGTGACGCTGATGCTGCTCTCGCGCGCGGCGCTGTACCGCGACCGGCGCGAGGGCGACCGGGCGGTGCCGCGCGCCCCGTCGCAGGGCGACCGCGGCGCGGACGTCTAACCGCCGCTTCGGCCGAGCCGCGGGCGGCCCTCGGCTCGGAGCGACGACCGACTCCGGCGCGGAGCATCGCGCCGATGGCACGCCCCCTCACGGCGGCCTCCAGCCGGAGACCGCGGCGACGGCCAACGCGATCAGCCCCGCCAGGACGGCCAGCCCGGCGGTGCCAGCGACGCCCCTGGCGATCAAGCCCGGCACCGATCGTACGTCGTTGGTGCGGCCGTCCTCGGTCGCGCGATCCGGCCGCACCGGTTTCACGCGCCCGCGCATCGGCTTTCCGGGCCCGACCGCCGGCGGCGGCGGGGTCGAGGAGCGCGACCACCTGACGCGCAACGAGGCCAGTGCCGACGTGTTCCAGTGCATCGAGGGCTTCAACAATCGGCGGCGGCTCCACCCATGGGCCGGCCATCCCGCCCCAAAGCAGCAGCCGGCGGCGTTCCAAGCGGCTGCCTCCGCCGTGTGAAAGTGTCCGCGGAAGCGGGTGAAGGCCAACCGCAGGCTGGCGCAGGGCGAGCTTCTCGACGGCTTGGCCGATACGCCGGCCCCCGCGGGACCGACGCCGCGCGACATCGTCTCGCGATCCTCGCTCTCCTTTTGTCCAGCCGCATTGCTCATAACGACGGTGAACAGTGTGCGCTCGCCGACGGACTTCCTTCCGTTCCGGCACGGGTTGGTGCCTGATGCGGGCTCTCTCCTCCAGCGTCGGGGCCGGGGTTGGACCGTCTCGAGTGCGACCGCATGTTCGTGGCCGTCATGGAAACCGGCAGCTTCGCCGCTGCCGCTGCGCGGGTCGGCGCGAGTTCCGGCCAAGCATCCAAGCTCGTCTCGCGGCTCGAGGCCGGGCTCGGCGTGCGCCTGCTCAACCGCACGACGCGCGCGATCTCCGCGACAGAGGCCGGCAGGGCCTATTTCGAGCGCATCCGGCCGCTGCTGGAGGAATTCGACAGCCTCGACCTGGCGGTCCGCGACAGCGCGCGGGCGCCGCGCGGGCGGCTGCGCCTGACGGTGCCGCTGACCTTCGGCGCGACCGAGTTGGCGCCGGCGCTCAACGACTTCGCCTTGCGCTACCCCGAGATCGGCCTCGATGCGGCCTTCTCGGACCGCGTGGTGAGCCTGGTGGACGAGGGCTTCGACATGGCGGTCCGGATCGGCCGCGCGGAGGACAGCAGCCTGATAGCGCGCAGGCTGTGCGAAGTGCGGATCGTGCTGGTCGGCGCCAGGTCCTACTTGGCGCGGCGCGGCGAGCCGGCGGCGCCGGGCGACCTCGCCGGGCATGACTGCATCCTGGACACCAACTTCCGCGACCCGGACCTCTGGCGCTTCCGGGCCGCGGATGGTGGAGCGCTGGCCGTGCAGGTCGGCGGCCGCCTGCGCTACGGCAACGCGGAGGCGTGCCTGCTCGCGGCCGAGGCCGGGCTCGGCCTGGCCCAGGTGCCGAGCTTCGTTGCCGGGCCGGCCGTGCGGGCGGGTCGGGTCCAGCGGCTGCTCCCGGCCTTCGAGGCGCCGCCGTTCGGCGTACACGCCCTCTATCCCCACAGCCGCCACCTCGCGGCCAAGGTGAGGGTGCTCGTGGACTTCCTCGTCGAGCGCTACCGCGGGACGCCGCACTGGGAACGCGGCTGGTAGCGCATCCCTTCCGAATCAGAAGAGATGAGCTTCCGAACGACCGGATTATCTCCCGACTGGGAGTTGGCCATCTTCCTCCCGAGGCAAGCGCCACCCGGCGCAGGACCCGCCACGGAGGATAGATCCATGTCGCAAGCCGTCACCGCCGACGCCACCGCCCCCGCCACCCTGGCTGGCGTCGCTAGCCCTGATCTCGCCGCTTCCATCCTGCGCGTCACGCTCGGCGTCCTGTTCCTCGCCCATGCCGGGCTGAAGATCTTCGTCCTCACGCCCGCCGGGACCGCGGGCTTCTTCGAGAGCCTCGGCTTCCCCGGGCCGCTCGCCTACGCTGTCATCGCCGCGGAGGCCCTCGGCGGCATCGCCCTGATCCTCGGCCTGTGGACGCGATGGGTGTCGCTCGCGCTGGTTCCGATCCTGCTGGGTTCGATCTACGCCCCGCACGGCGCCGCCGGCTTCTTCTTCTCCAACCCGGGCGGCGGCTGGGAATTCCCCGCCTTCTGGACGGTCGCGCTGATCGTGCAGTCCCTCCTCGGCGACGGCGCCTTCGCGGTCGGGCGCCGGCAGGCCTGACCGCCGGTCGCGCCACCCCCACCGCGGCCGGGCCGGGCGACGCAGCCCGGCGCCGGCCGCTACGTTCCATCAGCCTGGAGGACCACTCCATGTCCGCTGCCACAGAGCATCCCGAAGCCGCGTTCGACCTCGGCACCGCGCCGATGCGGATCGGCCGCGTCCGGTTGCGGGTGCGTGACTGCGCCGGCGTCGCTGGCTTCTACCGGGACGTCCTCGGTCTCGTTCCGCTGGAGGAGGCTGCCGGGCGGGTCGTCCTCGGCGCGGCAGGGACAGCCCTGCTCGAGCTGGTCGGGGATCCCAGCCTCGCGCCGCTCGACCGTCGCCAGGCCGGCCTGTTCCACACGGCCTTCCTCCTGCCGGACCGGGCGAGCCTCGCGCGCTGGCTGCGTTTCGCCGCGGAGCGGCGCATCCGCTTGCACGGCGCCTCAGACCATGGAGTGAGCGAGGCGATCTACCTCGCCGACCCGGAGGGCAACGGCATCGAGGTCTATGCCGACCGCCCGGTGTCGGCATGGCACTCGGAGGGAGGGCGGGTCGACATGCCGAGCGATCCGCTGGATCTGGAGGGGCTGCTCGCCGCCGCCGCCGACGGCCGGTGGACCGGCATGCCCGCCGGGGGCGTCGTAGGCCACGTGCACCTGCAGGTCGGCGACACCGTCGCGGCCGAGCTCTTCTACCGCGACCTGCTCGGCTTCGACGTGACCTGCCGCTACCCCGGCGGCAGCTTCTTCGGCGCGGGCGGCTACCACCACCAACTCGCCGCCAACGCCTGGAACAGCCGCGGCGCCGGGCCGCGCCCGGACCGGATGGCGGGCCTCGACGCGGTCGAACTCGTGGTCCCGGATGGCGCGGCGCGGATCGCGGTCGAGGGACGTGCCCGGGCAGCCGGCCTCGGGGTCGAGGGCGAGGGCGCCGCCAGGGTGCTGCGCGACCCCTGGGGCACCGCCATCACCCTGGTGGCGGGCTGAGGGCGCGCGCCATGCTGGTGGATGGGAAATGGGTCGCGGACTGGCACCCCGTCCAGGCGACGGACGAGAGGGGCGGCTTCGTGCGCCAGACCTCGAGCTTCCGGAATTGGGTGACGCCGGACGGGGGCGCGGGACCGACCGGCGAAGGCGGCTTCGCCGCAGAAGCCGGGCGCTACCACCTCTACGTCGCCCTCATCTGCCCCTGGGCCTCGCGCACGCTGATCGCGCGCAGGCTCAAGGGGCTGGAGCGAGCGGTGTCCGTCTCGGTGGTGGAGCCCGCCCTGACGGAGCAGGGCTGGCGCTTCGGCGACTACCCGGGCTCCGGCCGCGACGCCGTGAACGGCGCGACCTACCTACACGAACTCTACACGCGCGCCGATACCCGCTTCACCGGCCGCGCGACGGTGCCGGTGCTCTGGGACCGGGTACGCGGCACGATCGTGAACAACGAGTCCGCCGAGATCGTCCGCATGTTCAACACCGGCTTCGGCGCGCTGGCGGACGAGGCTTTGGACCTCTACCCGACGGAGCTGGCGGCGGAAATCGATGCGCTGAACGGGCGGATCTATCCGCGGCTCAACAACGGGGTCTACCGCGCCGGCTTCGCGACCACGCAGGGGGCCTACGAAGAAGCCGTCGCCGAGGTCTTCGGCATGCTGGACGAGCTGGAAGGCCAACTCGCCGACGGCCGGCGCTTCCTGCTCGACGAGCGCTTCACCGAGGCCGACATCCGGCTGTTCGTGACGCTGGTCCGGTTCGATGCGGCCTACCACGGGCTGTTCAAGTGCAACCTGCGCCGGATCGCCGACTACCCCTGTCTCAGCGCGTACCTCGCGCGCGTCCTCGCCATCCCCGGCGTGCGCGGGACTGTCAGCATCGACCACATCAAGCGCGGCTACTACTCGATCGGGGCACTCAACCCGACGGGCATAGTCCCGGTAGGACCCGACCTGCCGGGCCTGGCGCTCGTGGATCACCACCTGCACTGAGACCACCAGGGCGCCTGTTGGAGGCGCGAGCCGCACATCAGAGGAGACATCCCATGCCCCAGTACCGGATCGCCGTCGTCGTCGGAAGCCTGCGGAGGGAGTCGCTGAACGCGAAGCTCGCCGCCGCGATGACGCGCCTCGCTCCGCCGGAATTCGGCTTCGGGCGAGTGGAGATCGGCGACCTGCCGCTCTACAACCAGGACGACGACGCCAACCCGGCGCCCTCGGTCGTCCGCATGAAGGGCGAGATCGCCGCGGCGCAGGGCGTGCTCTTCGTCACGCCGGAGTACAACCGTTCGGTCCCCGGCGTGCTCAAGAACGCGCTCGACCATGCTTCGCGGCCCTATGGCCGGAGCGTCTGGGCCGGCAAGCCCGCCGGCGTGATGGGGATCTCGCCCGGGGCCGTGGGCACGGCGACGGCGCAGCAGCACCTGCGCAACATCCTCGCCTACCTCGACATGCCGACGCTCGGCCAGCCGGAGGTCTTCCTGCAGTTCAAGGAAGGACTGTTCGACGCCGACGGCAGCATCGGCGAGGCCAGCCGCGGCTTCCTCCAGGGCTGGATGGACCGCTACGTCGCGTTCGTGAAGCGCCAGTCGGCATGACGCGGAGCCGGCGCAACCAGCGCCGGAACCCGGTGTGGTGGGGCGGGCAGGAGGCGCCGGAAAGGCGATCCGGTCGCTGAGCGGTCGAGGAGGAGGTGATCATGCGCAAGGTTCTGGTCACCGCCGGGGCGTCCGGCATCGGCAGGGAGATCGCGGCGGCCTTCCTGGCGGCAGGAGATGCCGTCTACACATGTGACGTCAACGCCGATGCCCTGAAGGCGGCTTCGGCGGACCTCGCCGGCCTGAAGACCGGCGTCTGCGACATCGGCGACCGCGGGGAGATCGAGCGGATGGTCGCCGATGCCGCCGCTCGGCTCGGAGGCATCGATGTGCTCGTCAACAACGCCGGCGTCGGGGGGCCGACGGCCCCGGTGCAGGATGTCGAGCCCGACGAGTGGGAGGGCGTCCTGCGGATCGACCTGACCGGCACCTTCCTCGTCACGAAGTTCGCGGTCCCGCACCTGATCCGCTCTGGCAATGGCGTGATCATCGTCATGTCGTCGGCAGCGGGCCGTTTCGGTTACCCGAACCGCAGCCCCTACGCGACGGCGAAGTGGGGGCTGATCGGGTTCACCAAGACGCTCTCGATGGAACTCGGCGAGCACGGCATCCGCGCCAACGCGATCCTTCCCGGCGCCGTGGACGGCGACCGGATCCGGCGCGTGTTCGAGGGGCGGGCGAAGGCGACCGGGAAAACCGTCGAGGAGGTGGCGGAAACCGCGATGGCGAACCAGTCCATCAAGCGCCTCGTCGATCCCCGGGACATCGCAGCGCTCGCGGTCTTCCTGGCGTCGGATGCCGCCAAGTCGATATCCGGGCAGGCCCTGCCGATCGATGCCGACATGCAGCGGAACTAACCCTGTGACGGAGCCGGATGTACCGCCTGCGCGCCGTCAGCTCGTCTTCCGACAAGCCGCGTTTGGGAGCGCACTCATGGCGGTCCTCCCGATGGGCCACCCTCGCGCGGGCTGGTCCGCACCGCGTGCGGCGAATGGCGTCGACGCGGCTCATGGTGCGGCGGTTTTCCGTAATGCCGGCGCACGGCTGGGAAGAGTTGTCGGCCAGCGCCGCCCGCGCCCGGAACGCATGGCAGCCATCGGCCTGACGCCTTGCCCGGGCATGGAGGCGGTGTTCACGACCGGGCGCTGGCGCCGACCCGATCCCTCCCGCGACGATCCCGGGCCTGGCGGTGAGCGTCCGTGTCGCGGACGCCGCCGCGGAGCGGGGTGGATCGCTCAGCCATTCGGTCGCCCCGCAATACCCGTCTCGCGTCGCGGGCCGATGTGTGCGTTTCGACGCGCGCTCTCCGGCACGGAACAAACCGCTCGGCGCCCGGCGTAAAGAGCGCGGAGCGGGTTGGACGCGTTGCGTGCCGGAGCGTAAACGTTGGCGCAGCCGTTCAGTAACGACACAGACGACAACCCTTGTACCACGCGCTGGGAGGCCCGATGGCGAACCGACGCACCATAAGCTTCCTCGGCCTCCTCTCCGCCGCGTTCCTCTCCTGGGTCCACGCGGGTCTGGTCCAGGCCCAAAGCCAGCCGTCCGGGCCGCCCGCCGTCGGCGTCGTCGAAGCGGCGCGCCGCCCGGTCACCCAGAGCGACGAGTTCATCGGTCGGGTGCAGGCCATGCACCGAGTCGACATCGTCGCGCGCGTCGCCGCCTTCCTGAACGAGCGGCTGTTCGACGAGGGCGCCGAAGTGAAGGCGGGCGAGCCGCTCTACCGGCTGGAGCGGGGCCCCTACGAAGCGGAGCTCGCGTCCAGGCGCGCGGCCGTCGCCCAGGCCGAGGCCGAACACCTGAACGCCAGGCTGGCGCTCGACCGCGCGAGGGAATTGCGCTCGACCGGGGCGGGCACGCAGGTCGCGCTGGACAACGCGACCGCGCAGGAGAGGTCGGCCGCCGCCCAGGTCATGGCGGCGCAGGCGCAGGTGCGGCAGGCGGAGATCAACCTGGGCTACACCGAGATCGCCGCCCCGATCGACGGCCGCATCGGCCGCACCGCCGTCACGGTCGGCAACACGGTGGGGCCGAACTCCGGCGTGTTGGCGACCATCGTCAGCCAGGACCCGATCTACGTCGCCTTCCCGGTCCCGATGCGCACCGCGCTGGAGCTGCGCACCCGCTACGCCGACAAGGGCGGGTTCGAAGCGGTGGCGATCAGGCTCCGCCTCCCGGACGGCCGCGCCTACGCCCACGCCGGTCGGCTGGGCTTCGTGGACATCGACGTCGGCCTGGACACCGACACGATCATGCTCCGCGGCACGGTCCCGAACCCCGTCCTGCGCCCCGAGGAGGGCGGCAACGGCCGCCTCCGCGAGCTGGTCAACAACGAATTCGTCAATGTGGCACTGGAAGCCGTCGAGCCGGTGTTGGCCTTGACCATCCCGCGCGAGGCGGTGCTCACCGACCAGCGGGGCGACTTCGTCTACGTGGTCGGCGCGGACAACCGGGCGCAGCGGCGCGGCGTGCGGCTGGGCGACTCCGTGTCCGGCATGGCCGTGGTCGGCGACGGCTTGCGCGAAGGCGAACGCGTGGTGCTGGAGGGCGTGCAGCGCGTCCAGCCGAACATGGAGGTCTCGCCCGGCCCCGTGAGCGCCGGCGCCCAGGCCGCGATCGCCCCCGCGGCGAGCGGGAGGTGAGGCGGCCGTGATCTCCTCCACCTTCATCGACCGCCCGCGGCTGGCGGCGGTCATCGCCGTCGTGATGACCATCGCCGGGCTCCTGGCCATGACCCGCATCCCGGTGTCCCAGCTCCCGGACATCGTGCCACCGGAGGTGGAGGTCACCGCCGTGTATCCCGGCGCCTCCGCCCAGGTCCTGGAGGCCACGGTCGCCCAGCCGCTGGAGGCCAAGGTGATCGGGGTGGACAAGATGCTCTACATGCGGAGCACGAGCGGGAGCGACGGCGCCTACACCCTGACCGTCAGCTTCGAGCTGGGCACCGACCCCGACATCAACACCACCAACGTCAACACCCGCGTCCAGACGGCGCTGGCGCAGCTGCCGGAGGAGGTGCAGCGCCAAGGCCTCACCGTCTTGAAGCGGTCCTCCGCCATGCTGCAGATGGTGATGATGTACAGCGAGACGGGCGAGCACGACCCGCTGTTCCTCACCAACCTGGCCACCATCAACGTGCTCGACGAGCTGCTGCGGACGCAGGGCGTCGGGCGGGCGATCCTGTTCGGCCAGCTCAACTACTCCATGCGGATCTGGTTCGACATCGAGCGCTTGGTCGCCCTGAAGCTGGCGCCCTCCGACATCGTGCGGGTGATCCAGGAGCAGAACGTCCAGGCCCCGGTCGGCCGCGTCGGCGCGAGGCCGATCCCGGACGACCAGCTGCTCCAGATGAACGTGACGACCCAAGGCCGCCTCTCGACCGCGGAGCAGTTCGGCGAGATCGTGGTCCGGGCCAACCCGGACGGCTCCGTGCTGCGCGTGCGCGACGTGGCCCGCGTCGAGATCGGGGCGCAGAACGCGGACACCTTCACCCGGCTGAACGGGCGGCCTTCGGTGGGCATCGGCATCTTCCAAGCCCCGGGCGGCAACGCGGTGAGCACCGCCGCGAACGTCCGAGCGACCTTGGACAAGGTCAGCGCCCGCTTCCCGGAAGGCGTCAAGGTCCGGGCGGTCCACGACACGACCGTCTTCGTGATGGACACGATCAAGCAGGTCATCACGGCGACGCTCGAGGCCTTCGCCATCGTGGCGGTGGTGGTGTTCCTGTTCCTCGGCTCCTGGCGCGCCACGCTGATCCCGCTCGTCGCGGTGCCGGTGAGCCTGATCGCCACCTTCGCCGTGCTGCTGATGCTGGGCTATTCCGCCAACACCGTGTCGCTGCTGGCGATGGTGCTGGCGGTGGGCATCGTGGTGGACGACGCCATCGTGGTGGTGGAGAACGTCGAGCGGGTGATGGAGGAGGAGCCGGAGCTCTCGGCGGCCGAGGCCACCCGCAAGGCCATGGCGCAGATCACGGCGCCCATTGTCGCCATCACCCTGGTGCTGCTCTCCGTCTTCGTGCCGATAGCCTTCATACAGGGCATCTCGGGCGAGCTGTTCCGCCAGTTCGCGGTGACGATCAGCGTCTCCATGGTGATCTCCGCCATCAACGCCCTGACCCTGTCGCCGGCGCTCTGCGGCGTCCTGATGCGCCCCGGCGCGACCAAGGGCGGCGTCATGGCCTGGGTCTCCCGCCGCATCGACGCCGTGCGGGACGGCTACGCCGCCGCGGTGGCCAAGGCGCTGCGCCTGTCCGTGCTTTCGCTGGCGCTGGTCGGCGCCATAGGGGCGGGCACCTGGTTCCTCGCGGGGCGGACGCCGACGGGTTTCCTGCCCGAGGAGGACCAGGGCTCGTTCTTCGTCATGGTGCAGCTCCCGGCGGGCGCCTCCGTGCCCCGGACCGGCCGGGTGGTCGGCGAGGTCGAGGAACTGCTCAAGGCCATGCCGCAGGTGCAGGACGTGATCTCGATCGTGGGCTTCTCGTTCCTGGAGAACTTCGCGGCCAGCAACACCGCCTTCATCATCGCGCGTCTCAAACCGTTCGAGGAGCGCACGGCGGCCGCCGATTCGGCGCAGGCCGTTATCGCCCGGGTGTTCGACGAAGGTCAGCAGATCCGCGCCGCCACCGTCCAGCCCTTCAACCTGCCGCCGATCATCGGCCTGTCCAGCACCGGCGGCTTCGAGTACATGATGGAGAGTCTGCGGGGCGCCGACCCGGTCGCCCTCGGCAGCGCGATGCGCGGGATGGTGAGCGCCGCCAACGCCGACCCGCGGCTTTCCCGCGTGTTCTCGACCTACACGGCCGGCAACCCTTCGCTGTACCTCGAGATAGACCGCGTCAAGGCGCAGGCGCTCGGCCTCAGCATGAGCGACGTGTTCACCACCCTGCAGGCGACGCTCGGCGGCTTCTTCGTAAACCAGTTCAACCTGTACGGCCGCGTCTGGCAGGTGAACATCCAAGGAGAGGCGGCGGACCGGCGCGACCCCTCGGCGTTGTGGAAGATCCAGTTCACGAACAGCAAAGGGGGGATGGTGCCGCTGCGCTCCATCGCGACGCTCCGCACCGTCACCGGCCCGGCGGTGGTCACCCGCTACAACAACTACCGCGCCGTCCCCATCAACGGCAGCCCGGCGCCTGGCGTCTCGTCGGGGCAGGCGCAGGCGGCGATGGCCGAGGTGTCGGAACGGACGCTGCCCGGAGGGTATGCCTTCGAGTGGACCGGCACCGCCTACCAAGAGCAGCGGGCGAGCGGCCAGACCGGGGTGATCCTCGCGCTCGCGGTGCTGTTCGCCTTCCTGTTCCTGGTGGCGCTCTACGAGAGCTGGGTGATCCCGATCCCCGTGCTGCTCTCCGTCACGGCGGGCGTGCTCGGCGCCTTCGTCGGCATGCTCGCGGGCGGTCGCACGCTGGACCTCTACGGCCAGATCGGGTTGGTGGTGCTGATCGCGCTGGCGGCCAAGAACGGCATCCTCATCGTGGAGTTCGCCAAGGAGCGGCGCGAAGCCGGTCGCCCTATCCTGGAGGCGGCGGCGCTCGGCGCGAAGCTGCGGTTCCGCGCGGTGATGATGACGTCGCTCGCCTTCGTGCTCGGCCTGGTGCCGCTGGTCTTCGCGGAAGGGGCCTCGGAACTGGCGCGGCGCAACGTCAGCATGCCGGTGTTCGCCGGCATGATCGCGGCCAGCACCGTCGGCCTGTTCCTCATCCCGATGCTCTATGTGACCTTCCAGCGGATGCGCGAATGGGGGCACCGGCGCCTCGGGATCGGCCGAGCCGTGCCCCAAGCACGGGCCGCCGCCCACCAGCCGGCCGAGTGACCCGGCGCCCCGCCTCCCGGCGACGCACGACACGAAGAGGGGAGACCGACATGCCGCAATCGTCCACGCCCGGCGCTTGTCCGGGGGCGGGAGGCCCGCTCGGCGACGTGGCGGGCCGCCGCGTCGTGTTGATGGGCGCGGCGGCGGCGGCAGGCGCCGCGTCGCTCGCGGCCGGGCAGGCGGGCGCGCAAGCGCCGTCCGAGCCCGCCCCGGCCTCTGATGGCGCGCGCGCGGGGCGCGGCGGCCTGCTGCGCCCGCAGCGGAACGCCCACCGCGAGCTGCTGGACACCTCCGGCCTCTGGCGCTTCCAGCTAGACCCGCGCGAGGAGGGTGAGGCGGCGGGCTGGTCGCGGGCGCTGCCGGCGCCGCGCCCCATCGCCGTCCCGTGCAGTTGGAACGACCTGTTCGACGACGCCAAGGACCACCTCGGGCTCGCCTGGTACCAGACCGAGCTGTGGGTCCCTGCCGCTTGGCGCGAGGGACGGCGCGTGTTCCTGCGCGTGGGCTCGGCGAACTACGCCGCCAAGGTGTGGGTCAACGGCACTCTCGTGGCCGAGCACTTCGGCGGGCACTTGCCGTTCGAGGCCGAGGTCACCGGCGCGCTGGCTTGGGACCGCCCGAACACCATCGCCATCGCGGTGGAGAACAAGCAGCTCCTCGGCCGCGTGCCGCCCGGGCCGGGGCCCGCGGGCGGCGGAGTGGCGGGGATCGTGGGCGGCTACCCGGCCACCACCTACGACTTCTTCCCCTACGCCGGTCTGCACCGGCCCGTGCTGCTCCACGCGGTCCCGGCCGCCACCCACATCGAGGACGTCACCGCCACCACCCGGATCGAAGGCCGCGACGGCGTCGTGGACGTGACGGTCGCCGCTGCCGGAGGCTACGCCGGCCGCGGACGGGTGCGGCTGGGCGAGCTGGAAGCGGACCTGGCCTTCCGCGCCGGCACCGCCCAGGCCACCCTCCGCATCCCCTCGGCGCGCTTCTGGGGGCCGCGCGACCCGCACCTCTACCGCCTGGACGTGACGCTCACCGACGGGCAGGGGCGCGGCACCGACAGCTACGCGCTCGACATCGGCATCCGCACCGTCGAGGTGCGCGGGGACCGGCTGCTGCTGAACGGCGAGCCGGTCGCGCTCCGGGGCTTCGGCAAGCACGAGGACTTCCCGCTCCACGGGCGCGGACTCGACTTGGCGATGTGGGTCCGGGACTACGAGCTGCTGCGCTGGGCCGGCGCCAACTCCTACCGCACCACCCACTACCCCTACGCCGAAGAGGCGATGGAGCTGGCCGACCGGCTGGGCGTCCTGGTGATCAACGAGATCCCCGCCGTCGGCCTGAACTTCGAAGACCCGGAGGAGGCGACCGCGCAGCGGCTGGACCAGGCCCTGCTGCAACTCCGCGAACTGGTCGCGCGCGACAAGAACCATCCCAGCACGATCATGTGGTGCGTGGCGAACGAACCGCTGGGCGGCCCCCCGCTCGGCGGCCAGCCCGTGCCCCGCGCGGTCGAGGCGGGGATGCGCTTCTTCCGCCGGCTCTACGACGAAACGAGGCGGCTGGACGCGACGCGGCCCGTCACGCTGGTCGGCGTGCAGGGCGGGGTGCTGGACTGGCACGGGATCTTCGACGTGGTCTGCGTCAACCGCTACTTCGGCTGGTACACCCAGCCGGGGCGGCTCGACGAGGCGGCGCGGGTGCTGGAGGACGACCTGGACGGGCTGCACCGGCGCTTCGGCAAGCCCGTCATCGTCACCGAGTTCGGCACCGACACCCTGCCCGGGGTGCACGCCGCGCCGCCCGAGATGTGGTCGGAGGAGTACCAGGTCGAGTACCTGCGCCGCTACCTCGACGCCGCGGCGCGGCGGCCCTTCGTGGCGGGAATGCACGTGTGGAACTTCGCCGATTTCAAGACCGGCCAGGGCACCGCGCGTGCGGGCGGGATGAACCACAAGGGCGTGTTCACCCGCGACCGGCGGCCCAAGATGGCCGCGCACTTCCTGCGCTCGCGCTGGGCCGGGACCTAGGATGCCGCGCAGGAGTGTGGTTCACCTCCGGGCGGCCAAGCCTCTTCGCCGACGCCGGGGCCCGCTTGCCGCGCGGGCCCGGAGCGCCTCGAGTGCTGCTGCGGCGGCGGGGGAGCGCGGCTCCTACCGGCCGCATGCGGGACGCCGAGGCAGCGCAGGAGCACGTTGGCGTCGCCCAAAAGCAACACGGGCCCGGCCAGCGCGGCCGAGGCCCTGTCAAGCTCGAACGCGCATGTTTAGGCTGCCCGGACAGCACAGCGAGGGAGGGGAGGGACATGACAACGGTACGCATCTTCGGGGGGTTGGCGCTGAGCGCCCTTTTCGTCGCCGCCTGCCAGCCGCAACAGGCGCGGGGCCCGCTCGCCACCATGCCGAGGGGGACGAACGAGTCGGTCCTGCGCCAGCAGCAATTCCGAAACATGCAGCAGGACCCCGACCGCGCCGTGCAGAACCCTCCGGTGGTCGGGGTGAACCCGGGCACCACCGGCATCGTGCGCGCGCCCGCCTCCACCGGCGAAGGCTCCGTCGGGGCCGGTCCGCCGGTCGCGGTCAACCCGGGCACCACCGGCATCACCCGCGAGCGGGGCGTCGGCGCCCCGAGCCCGAGGCGCTGACCGCCCCCGCTGCGTCGCCGAGGGCGTCGCAGCGGGCGCGCGCGACCGCTTCGAGGGATGCCCCGGCGGGCAACCCCGCCCTAGCGGCTGCGCAAACAAGGCGGGGCCGATGACCGTTCGCGCGCGGACGACATGCTCGGGCGGCGTCGCGGTTCCGCCCGGGCCGCCGATCGAGGGCATGGTCCGGGTCCCCGGCGGCACGTTCCTGATGGGGTCTGACGACTTCTACCCGGAGGAGCGGCCGGCCCGCCTCGTCACGGTGGACGGTTTCTGGATGGACGAGCGCCCCGTCACCAACGCCGAGTTCCGCCGCTTCGTGGACGCCACCGGCCACGTCACCGTGGCCGAGCGCCCGCCGGACCCCGCCGGCTACCCGGACGTGGACCCGGCGCTGCTGGTGCCCGGCTCGCTCGTGTTCCGGCGCCCGCTCCACGGGACCGGCCCGCGCGACTTCCGCCTGTGGTGGGCCTACGTGCCGGGCGCGTGCTGGCATCGGCCGGAGGGGCCGGGAAGTGCGCTCGCGGGCCGGGAGCGCCACCCCGTCGTGCACGTCGCCCACGAGGACGCCGCGGCCTACGCGGCCTGGGCGCGCAAGGCGTTGCCCACCGAGGCGGAGTGGGAGTTCGCCGCGCGCGGCGGGCTGGAGGGCGCCGCTTACGTGTGGGGCGACGAGTCCGCGCCCGGGGGCCGCCCGCTCGCCAACACGTGGCAGGGCGAGTTCCCCTGGGAGAACCTGGGGACCGACGGCCACAAGGGCACGTCGCCGGCGGGCGCCTTCCCCGCCGACGGCTACGGTCTGTGCGATGCGGCGGGCAACGTGCGGGAATGGACCGCCGACCCTTTCCGCATGTCCGCGGGGGACGGCGCGGGTTACCGTGTTCTCGACCTTGATCCCGAGGAGGAGGTGACCACGGCATTTGCGCCCCAGGTACGCGAGCGCATGGAAGTCGTCGGCTCGGATGGCCAGCGTGGCCGTCATGCCGATGACGTCGAGGGCGGCATGATCAGGCTGGCCGCGCGCCTTCCCGTCCTGCTGGCCACGTTGGTCGCCCTCTCGGCCCTGTGCTCTGCGCCGCCCGTGTTCGCGCAAGGCCCGCGCCAGGAGTAGAAGGCCTCGAAGGAGCAGCGCCACTCCACCCGCGACGATCCCAACGCTAACCCCCCGAGAGCTGCCGGTCGTCATCATCCATCAATCGGGACACCTCGGCGGACACGCTTGCTGCTGTCAAGGTTGTCGAAACGATCGAGGAAGGCCGAACGGTTTTCGAGGCGTAGCAAGGAAGGCGCCGTCGCACCCGCGACAAGGAGGACAAGCCATGTGCTTCAACTGCGGCAATCTCGGTGCAATGTTCGCCCCCGCGGCGCTCAACATCACGCGCCGGAACTTTGGTCGCGGGCTCGTCGGATCGGCGGCGCTGCCCGGTTCTCTATCGATTGGATCTTTCGTCTGCGCGGAGGCCGGTGCTCAGAACGCCGCGCCGACCCGAGGGCAGGCCGGCCTCCCGGGCCCGTCTGGCGAGCTGCTCGCCAGGCTTGAGGGCACCTACAAGGACATCCACGCCAACCCCGAACTCGCGATGCAAGAGCACCGAACGGCCGGCATCGCCGCCGATTGGCTGCGCCAGCACGGATACGAGGTCACGGACAAGGTCGGCGGCACCGGCGTGGTCGGGATCTTGCGCAACGGCGAGGGCGCGACGGTCCTGCTGCGGGCCGACATGGACGCGTTGCCGATGAAAGAGAACACGGGCCTGCCCTACGCCAGCGACAAAGTCGTCACCGACAAGTCCGGCCAGCAGACCCCGGTTGCGCACTCCTGCGCGCACGACATGCACGTCGCCTGGCTGATGGGGGCGGCGCGGGTCTTGGCCGAGAACCGCGACAAGTGGCGCGGCACCGTCATGGCCGTGTTCCAGCCGGCGGAAGAGACCGGCGAAGGGGCCCGCGCCATGGTCGGGGACGGGATGGTCAGGCGCTTCCCGAAGCCGGACATCGTCCTGGGCCAGCACGTGATGCCGATGCCCGCGGGACAGATCGGCACCCGCCCCGGACTCCTGATGTCCAGGTCGGACAACTACGAGGTGAGGCTGTTCGGGCGCGGCGGGCACGGCTCGATGCCCGAGTCGACGGTCGATCCGGTGGTGATGGCGGCCGCCACCGTCATGCGCTTGCAGACCGTCGTGTCGCGCGAGATCGCCATGACGAACGGCGCCGTGGTGACGGTCGGCGCGTCGTTGGCCGGGAGCAGCGGGAACATCATCCCGAACGAGGCGCTGCTCCGGCTCAACGTCCGCACGTTCGACGACCAGGTGCGGGAGACCGTGCTGGCGTCGATCAAGCGCATCGTCAACGCCGAGGCCGCGGCGTCCGGCGCCCCGAAGCCGCCCGAGTTCACCGTTCAGGGCCACTTCCCCTTGACCTACAATGACGAGGCGGCGACGCGGAAGGTGGTGGATGCCCTCAAGGGCCGTCTCGGCGGCCAGCAGGTGCAGGAAGTCGGACCCTCGTCTGGGAGCGAGGACTTCAGCGAGTTCGCCCGCGCGTGGAACGTGCCTTCGGTGTATTGGGTCGTCGGCGGCACCGACCGGCAAGCATACGCGGAGGCCGAGAAGGCCGGCCGCTTGAACGAGATCCCGTCCAACCACTCGCCCGAGTTCGCGCCGGTCCTGGACCCGACGCTGCGCGTCGGCGTCGAGGCGATGCTCGCCGCGGCCGGCGCCTGGCTGACGCCCGCGGGCGCGAGGCCCTGACCGGTCCTGACCCGCGGAACCGGTCCGGCGGAGCGCGACTCTCTCGGGCACTCTGACCCCGGAGGAGGGCGGTACCACATGAGGCGGGAGCGGTACGCTGACGGGCAGATCGCCTCCACCCCGCGGCAGGTGGGACCGCGGTGGAGGAGTTCTGCCGCGAGGCGGGCGTCTGCGAACCGGTCCTTCGCGGGTGGAAGACGCGGTCTGCCGGGAATGGGGGCGGTGGAGATCCGGCGCCTCAAGCAGCTCGGAGGCGAAAACACTGAGCTGAAGCGGCTGGTCGTGGACCCCACGCTGGGCAAGACCATGCTGCAGGACGCGCCGGTCTGGAGGGGAGGGAACCATGCGGACCAAACTGCTCGCAAAGCTGTCGGTCGGTGTCGTGCTGACCTCGGCCGGCTGCGCCCGGCAGGCCGTCGAACAGAGGGAGGATCTGCTCTCGGCCGCCGGGTTCCGCGTCAAGCCGGCGAACACGCCGGAGCGCCGCGCGTCCCTGCGGGCGCTGCCGGAGCACCAACTCGTCCTGCAGGAGATGGATGGGCGCGAGGTCTGGGTCTACGCCGACCCGCTCGTCTGCAACTGCCTCTACGTCGGGACGCGGGAGGACTACCAACGGTACAACCGACTCAAGGTGGAACGGGACATCGCCAGCGATCGTCTGATGGCCGCGCAGTTGCGCGCGAGGCCCTGGGGCGTGGGTCCTTACGGATGGGGCCCGTGGGGCCCTTGGGGGTTTTGAATGGAGGAGGCCACACCAAGCCGCGTGCCCCGTAGGCGCCTCCGTGGATCGTGCGAAAAGGCTCGATTGGCGCGTTCCAGACCGGGCGCGGTTGCGGGCCGTGGCCGCGCGGGCCGCGCCCGGCGTCGGTCGCGTCCACCACCGCCGAGTGCGCGAGCTGCATGCGCCACTGCGGCCATGCACCGTCGGGGCGGTAGGGATCCAACATCGCGCGCCGACAGGCCGCCGTGCGGCGACCGACGCATCTCCGGGGGCGAGCGCGACGGAAAGCGTGGCCGCGCCGGGCGTGGAACCGCTGACCGTTCGGCTTGTTCACCGCCCGGCGACGAACACCAACGGGGCCTTCCATGAGATCAGCGACGCGGTTCTGCGCAGCCGCCGTGGTCCTGTGCCTCGCCGCCTGCGCGCGGCACGGGGCGCCCGGATCCGGCATCCTGGGCGCCCCGAGGGCCCCCACCGCCGCCAGTCCGACCGGCTCGGCGCCCGGTGTCGCCACGGGCGGCGGGGTGCCGCTCCCGTTCCGGCCCGGCGGCAGCGGCGGGGTGGGTGGAGGGAACCAGCCGGGCATCGGCGCCATCGGCGGCCGCTGACTCGACGCACCGACGTTCCCGGCGGCAAACCTCCGGGGCCATGATCGACGCAGGCACGATCGCGTCCGCCGCGCTGGCCCTGTACGCGGTCGCGGCGGTCGTGTTCCTGATCTCGGAGAACAGGCGTCCGCAAGCGACCTTGGCCTGGATGCTCGCCTTCTTCGTCGCCCCCGGGATCGGGGCGCTCGTTTACGTCCTCTTCGGGAGGGGCCGAAAAGCCTTCAGCAAGAGGAGCAGACTCCTCCTGCAAGACGTCGAGGCGAATGCCCGCCCACTGCTGTCGCCCATCCTGTCCCGCCAGGACGCGGAGATCGCGCGCTTGGAGGGCGGGGGCGCCGGCCACGAAAGGCTGATGATGCTCGTGAGGCGGAACTCCCATTCCGCCTTGACCACGCGCAACCGCGTGGAGGTCCAAGAGGACGCGGCCACGTTCTACCCCAGCCTGGCGCGGGACATGGAAGCGGCGCGTCACTCCATCCACCTCCAGTACTTCATCTGGGGCGCCGACGACTTCACCGAGGGCTTGAAGGAGATCCTGGCCGCCAAGGCGAGGGCGGGCGTCGAGGTGCGGCTGCTATACGACCCACTGGGGTCGCGCGCCCATCTGAGCCGCGGCTACATCGAAGGGATGGAGCGGGCGGGCGTTCGGGTGGCGCCCACCTCCCCCCTCTGGCGGCTGCACACGATCAGCTACCGCAACCACCGCAAGATCACGGTGATCGACGGCGTGATCGGCTACACGGGTGGCATGAACATCGGGAAGGAGCACCTCGACGGCGGGAAGGGGTTCGACTCCTGGCGCGACACCCAGGTGCGCATCGTCGGCGAGGGCGCCGCGATGCTGCAGGCGGTGTTCATGGTGGATTGGTACAACGCCGTGAGGGAGGACCTGTTCTCCGGGGCGTACTTCCCCCGGAGCGCTACGGAAACCGCCGAGGGCGGCGTGCCGGTGCAGATCCTGGTGTCGGGGCCCGACTCGCGGTGGGCGGCGATCCGGCAGCTCTACTTCGCCATGGTCGCGACGGCGCGTCGGCGCGTCTACCTGCGGTCGCCCTACTTCGTCCTCGACGCGAGCCTCGCTGAGGCCCTCAAGGCGGCGGCATTGGCGGGGGTGGACGTCAAGGTGATGCTGACCGCGCGGGCGTCGGGCGACCCGGTCCCCGGCTGGGCGGGGAACACCTACGCCGCGGAGGTGGTTGACGCGGGCGTGCGCGTTTTCCTGTACCGGAAAGGCTACCTCCACGCCAAGACGATCAGCGTCGATTCCGAGATCTGCTCCATAGGCTCGGCCAACATCGACATCCGCAGCTTCAGCATCAACTACGAGATCAACGCGGTGCTCTACAGCGGGGCGCACGCCGCGGAGCTGGAAAAGGCGTTTGAGCGGGACCTCGCCCACTGCACCGAGTTCGACGCGGCGGAGTACCGGAGCCGCAACGCCGCGGTCCGGTTCAGGGACTCGGCGGCGCGGCTGTTGTCGCCGCTGCTGTAGGGGTGGGATCCACCGTAAGGGAGCGGGCCGCACAACGCTTCTGATGCGAGGCCAGTGCCCACGAGCCCGCGCCCGCTCGTTCCTGCGGCATGCTCACGCGTCCCGCTGCGTCGCAGCGCCGCGGCCCATGCCGCTTTGGCCGCGCAGCTTGAAGGCTCGAGCATTTTGCTTTTACACGGGCTCGTATCCGCAGTTGGCCAGGTAGTTGCGGCACCCGTCGGGCGAGTGGGTGCCGAGCAAGTCGGCGATGGCGGCCCACAAGGCGTCCTTCGTGCGGGCCGCGGCCCTGCGGAGCAGCGCCTTGAGCTTGGCGAAGGCCTGCTCGACGGGGTTCAGGTCGGGCGAGTAGGGCGGCAGGTAGAGCGGGCTCGCGCCCGCGGCCTCGATCGCCTCGCTGACGCCCGCCGCCTTGTGGGCGCCGAGGTTGTCCAGCACCACGGCGTCGCCCGGCGCCGGGGCCGGGGCGAGGACGCGCTCCACGTGGGCGCGGAAGGGGGCCCCGGTCATCGGACCGTCGAGCACGAAGGGCGCCACGAGGCCGCCCTGGCGCAAGCCCGCGACGAAGGCGGCGGTCTTCCAGTGGCCCCGCGGCGCCGCGTCGACCAAGCGCTCGCCGCGGGGCGCCCAGCCGTGGCGGCGGACCATGTCGGTGCTGGCGCCGGTCTCGTCGAGGAACACGAAGCGCGATGGGTCCATGTAGCGCCGCCACACCCGCCAGCGGTTTCGGTCCCGCGCCACATCGGGCCGGTCCTGCTCGGCGGCCCTCAACGACTTTTTCCGTGCCGCAGCCCCATGCGGACGAGGGCGCGGTGGACGGTCGAGAGCGCGGCGACCTCGACGCCGCGCAGGCGCAACCCGGCCCGCATCTCGCGCAGCGTGACGCCGCGCCGGACCGCGAGCAGGAACCGCAGGAAGGCCTCGTGCGGCCCGAGCACCGGATCGCGGTGGCCGCCGACCCGGCCGGGCGCGGCGCTGCCGGTCTCCCGCACGCGGCGCACCGGCTTCACCGCCGCGGACGGGCTCACCGCGAACCGCGCCGCCGCTTGGCGGATCGAACTGCCGCCCTCCACCGCGGCCACGGTCCGGCCGCGCAAGTCCCCGGACAACGACGCCGCCATGTGACCCCCGCTGCTCACTTCGCGTCAGCGTCGAATCACCGGGGCCGGTTCCGTGCAAGGGCAAACCGCTCTAGCACGAGGAGCACGGCCCAGAAGGCGGTGGCGTAGGCGCCGAGCCACCAGGTCAGCACCACCGCGCCGACGAGCGGGGGACGACGAGCAGGGCGCCCCAGAGCAGCGATGCGACGCCGCCGAGGCCGAGCCACCAGCACCCTCAGCCGGCCTCGAGCCGGAAGGCGGCGCCGAGCATCAAGCCGCCGGTGAGCAGCGCCCAGGCGGCGGTGACGAGCACGAAGCCGAGCACAGCGCCGGCCGGGAACAGGAAGGCGAGCAGCCCCGTGGCGATGTCGAGCGCCCCTTCCGCCAGCGGCGGTCCCCAGCGCTCGTGGGCGCGGGCCGCACGCGCCGCGGACACGATGCCGAGCACGCCGTCGACGAGGAGGTAGGCCGGGAACAGAAGCGCGAGAGGACAGGATGGCGGTGCCCGGCCTGATCGGCGCGACCGAGCCGAACAAGACGGCGACGGCGCCGCGCAGCGCGGGTCCGGAGGCGTTGCGCCTGCTCGGCTGCACGGCCGTCGCGGCGGTCACCACCGCGGCGGCGGTCGCGGCGACGCGAGACAGGCTGCGCCCACCTCCGGGAGAAGCCGCTTCGAGGGATCCCGATATGGCATGCCTGCCTCTCGCCAAGGCGTCGGCTGACGCGGCGCGGCCGCGAGTTCCGCTGCCCCGATCGCCATCGAGGCCGAGGCGCGACGCGGTGCCGAGTGACCTGATAAGAGGTGTGCGCGCGTGTGTTTGGACGCGCGCCGACAACGCTGACTCGCTGGCCGTGTGAGCGGCGGAGGTCGGTTTGGCACGGCGGCGGATCGGGCAGGAAGACCTCGTCGCGCGACCGGGGCCGCGTGCGGCGTCGTCGCTGGCGGAACTCGCCGCTCTGCTCGATTGGGGCGAGATCGGCCGCGCCCTGGTGGGCGTCTCGGCGGCGGCGAAAGACGAGCCGGGTTGGCCGCCGGCGCTCTTCCGCGGCCTGCTGCTGGCGGACCTGGCACAACCTGTCCGACATCAAGCTCGCCGAGGCGCCGGACGACCGCGCCAGCTTCCGCCGGTTCTGCGGCTTCGCCGCCCACGAGCCCACGCCCGAGCGCACCGCCTTCGTCCGGTTCCGCCGCGAGCTGGTCGCCCGCGGCCTGGACCGGGCGCTGTTCGAGGCGGCCGCGCGCCGGCTCGAGGCCAAGGGCGTCGTGGTGCGGGACGGGCACGCTGGTGGACGCGACCCTGGTCCCGTCGGCCAGCATTCGCGCCGACGACGAGGCGCGCTGGGCTGGCCACCGCCGGCGCAAGCCCGTGCACGGCTACAAGGCGCACGTGGCCACCGACGCGGGCGCCAGCCTGATCCGCGGCGTCGAGCCACCACCGCGAACATCCACGACGCGGCGATGCTGGAGCGGGTCCTGCCGCCGGAGCCGTGCGAGGTCTACGGCGACGGCGCCTTCACGGGCGGGGCGGCCGAGCGGCTGATCATCGGCCGCGGCGGCACGCCGCGCACGGTGTGGACCGGCATCCGGGGCCGGGCCCGGATGCGCTGGCGCGGCTCGAGGCGCACAACGCCGCCGTGCGGCGGGTCCTCTGCCGCATCGAGAAGGCGTTCGGCACCTGGAAGCGCAGCTACGGCCTGCGGCGGATGCGCTGGATAGGGCTGGCCAAGGCGGGACTGCAGGTCAGGCTCGCCGCGATGGCCTACAACCTGCGGCGCACGGTCACCCTGCTGCACGGCGCGGCGGCCTGACGCGGGGCGAGGCCGCTCGCATCGCGCCCGGCACGCCGCAGCAAGGCGAAATCGGCACGCGTTGACGCATTCAGCGGCTTCAGAAGCGCTGAAGGACGGCACAGGCGCCCTCATTCGCGGATCCGCGCACACCTCTCATGACACTCTCGGGCTCCGGACCCTAGCGTCGATCAGGAACCCGGCGAAGAAGTCCGCCAGTGCCTCGTGGCCGTGGAGCGGGAGCACGTGCGAGACGTGCTGGTCCGGGCGGACGACGACCATGCAGCCCGCCCCGCGATCCACCACCCGCAGATCGAAGATGTCCCCGGCCTTTGGGTCGGCGCAGAACATCTTCTCGTAGTCGACCAGGCCGAACTTGCCCTTTTTCGGGAGCAGCACCGACGGCATCTCGTCCACAGCCAAGTCGCGATGCCCCTGCTGGAAGATGGCGCGTACGTCGATCACAGAGTCGGGGTCCGTACCCGCCGGCGTGAAGCGTCTGATCGGAGACGCGTCCGACCCCAGGAACTCGCACAGCTCCCGGAAGTGGGAGTGCCTGCCCGTCGGGTCGCTCCGGTCGGCGAAGACGTAGACGCGCCAGGCGCCATCCGCCCGGGCGACGTGGCCGAGGTGGACCGGCTTGGCGTCGGCCAGCCGGACGGCCGGGGCGGAGTGGAAGCGCATCCCGACCGGGTAGCCCTCCGCGAGGTGCTGGAACGCCGCTTCGGCGGTGATCATCGACGGGCCGTATTTGGTCGCGACCCCGGCGGTGAAGCGGCCTTGCTTGATAAAGTACCGCTGGAATTCCTCGGGGTCGACACCCTCTCCGCCGGCGCTGCCGGACTCGGTCGGATGGGCGCTGAACATCTTGGCGAACTCACGATCGAAATCGATGAGCTCCTCCGCGATCTTCTGGCGCTCCTCCGAGTAGGTGTGCAGGAGTTCCGGCCTGGCCGTCCCCCGCAGGACGGCGCCCAGTTTCCAGCCCAGGTTCCAGGTGTCGTGCATGGACACGTTCATGCCTTGGCCGGCCTTGGCGCTGTGCGTGTGGCAGGCATCGCCGGCGATGAACACACGCGGCAGACGGGTGGCCGTCTCCGCCGCCGGCACGTCGTCGAACTTGTCGCACAGCCGCTGGCCGATCTCGTACACCGACCACCACCCGACGTCCTTCACCTCGACGGTGTACGGGGCCAGGATCCGGTTCGCGACCGCGGCCAGCTTCTCGGGGGTGACGCTCCGGTTCTCGAGCATCTCCCTGTCGCGCGCGTTGTCCAACTCGATGTAGAACCGGGCCAAGTACCCGCCTTCGCGCGGAATGATGAGGATGTTGCCCTGGTTCGCGGAGTGGATGGCGCACTTGAGCCGGATGTCCGGAAAGTCGGTGACGGCCAAGGCGTCGAGGACGCCCCAGGACTGGTTCATCGGATCGCCGCGCAGCTCACGGCCGATCGCCGCCCGGGTGCCGCTGCGCGAACCGTCGCAACCGACGACGTACTTCGCCCGGATCGTCGAGGTTTCGCCGGTTCCCTCGAGGCCCTTGAGGTGCCGCAAGGTCACTGTCACCGGGTAGTCCGAAGAGCCGCTGGTGTCGATCCGGATGCCGCTGGTGTGGAGGCCGTAGAACGGCCGCAGCTTGCTGGCCGATCGCTCCATGTGGTCCAAGAGGTAGTCGAGCATGCGCGCTTGGTTGACGATCACGTGAGGCATTTCCGACAGGCCGTCCTCGACGTCCTGGATGCGCCCCGTGCGCGCGATCCGGGTCCGGTCTTGCGGGTCCGGCCGCCAGAAGGCGACCTCGTTGACCCAATAGCCCTCGTTCACCAGGCGGTCCGCCAAGCCGAACGCCTCGAACAGCTCCACCGTGCGGCAGGCGACGCCGTCGGCTTGGCCGACCTCGAGCGGGCCGTCCTTGCGGTCGATGACAACCGTCCTGATGTCGGGGAAGTTGGCCATCTGCGCGGCCAGCACGAGACCGGCCGGGCCGCAGCCGATGATCAGGACATCGGCTTCCTCAGGGAGGCCTCCCGGCCGCTCTGCGACGGACGGGTGCGGGTCCTCGACGAGCGGGTCGCCGGGCTTGTAGCCGTTCAGATAGAATTGCATCGTTCACTCCCCTCCGGACGCTTGCGGTGGCCGCGCCAACAGGATCGAGCAGGGCGGATGCCGCCGGATCACCCGCTCCGCGACGCTGGACCGGAACAGGTTCCCCGCGCCGCGATGGTGCTGGTGACCGAGCACGATGAGGTCGACGTTGCGCTCCCCTGCGCGCTGCAGGATGACCTCGGCCATGTCATGCTCGGTCGCGCTCAGCATCTCGCCGTGCGCGTCGACTCCTGCCGCCGCCAGGTTGTCGACCAGCCGCTGCACCGCCTGCCGGTCCGCCGCCTCCGCGTCGTCGTCCGCCGACAGCACGCCGAAGTGCGACCCCGCGATGATGTCGCCCGGCACGATGTGGGCGCGCGCGAAGTGCAGCACATACACGGTCGCGCCGGTCAGGCGGCCGATCTGCTCGGTTCTGGCCACGGCGGAGCGGTTCTCCTCGGCGGGCGTCGCGTCGATCGCTAAGAGAATGCGCCTATACATCTCGGCCCCCGTCGTCAGGACGTTCTGCCGGGTTCGGCGGGTATGGCAGGCATGGCGGGCGTCGGCTCGATGACTGTGGAACGCAGCTCCCGCGGGCGCCGAACCGGCACAAGCAGCGTCAGCAGCAGACCCAGCAGCGCCAACCCAGCCAGTACGTAGAAAATCAAATCGAGCGCGAAGCCCGCGCCGACCAGGAAGCCTCCGAGCAGCGGTCCCCCGACGCCGCCGAGGCGGCCGAAGCCGGCGCACCAAGCCACCCCCGCGCCCCGGACATTCGTCCGATAGTAGTTGGCCACAAAGCCATAGATCAGTGTCTGAGTGCCGCTGGTGCCCAGCCCGGCGACCGCGACGATGAGCAGCAGGGTGCCGAGAGGGGCCGTCAGCGTGAGCAGCGCGATAGCCACGGCCCCGGTCAGGAAAGCCCCGGCGACGACCGGCTTGGGGCCTAGGCGGTCGGCGAGGCGGGAACCCGCCACCGCACCGAGGATCGCGCCGCCGTTCAGCACCAGCAGGAATGAGAGCGACCCTTTGGCGTTGAACCCGGCCCGCAGCATGAGCTCGGGGAGCCAAGTGTTCAGGGAATAGACCAGCACCAGGCCGGTCGCGCTCATCAGTCCGAGCACGATCGTGGGAAACAGATAGCCCGGGCCGAACAGCCCGGCGAAGCCGGCCCGGCCCCCGCCCACAGGCGCCGCCGCCCCCGCCGTGCCAAGGGCTTTGGGCAACCCCTCGGGCATCGGAACACCGGTCCTGATGGAGATGGCGCGCGCCTCTTCGAAGCGCCCGCGGGAGGCCAGCCAAGCCACGGACTCCGGCATCCGGACGATGGCGAGCGGGAACAGCGTGACCAGCGGCAGCGCCCCGATCCAGAACATCCCGCGCCAGCCGATCGCGTCGAGCAGGATGATGGCCAGCAGCGCCGCCAACAGGCTGCCGATCGGCACCCCGGAATAGGTGATCGCGTTGACCAAGTTCTTCTTTCCCGGGGGCGCGTACTCGGAAACGAGGGCCCCGGTCGTGGCGACCAGGGCGCCGACGCCGAGGCCGGTGATGAACCGCATCAGTCCGAACGTCGCCGTGGAGTGCGTCAGCGCGGTGACGCCCATGCCGACCGAGAACCAGGCGTAGGCCGTGAGCATCACCTTGCGCCGGCCGAGGATGTCGCCGACCGAGCCGGCGAGCAGGGCGCCGACCAAAACGCCGAACAGCGCGTAGCTGCCGAGCGCCCCGGCGATCTCCGGCGTGACCGCCCCCAGTTCGTTCGGGTTGCGCAGGAAGGTCGAGACAACGGCGCCGTAGACGACCACGTCGTAGCCGTCGAAAACCAGCCCAAGGGTGGCAAGACCGACGACCCACAGCACCGTGCGGCGTCGCTTGGCTTCCAGTTCGCTGTCCGGCGTCATCGCAACTCCTCCCATCGTCCTTCGAACGCACGGGCTGTCGCTTCCGGTATGCCGTTCGGTCGGGTGTTCCACGGAACGACCCGTTTGGCGTGAGTTCAGCCTCCGTCCTGTGTCGTCGGGGTGGACGGCCTCTGCGGCATCGGATGTGCCGAGCTTTAGTTGTTGCGGGCCGAACCGTAGGAGCCGTCCGGAGGTGGAGCTTACGCGCATCGGTGTGGACACGTCCAAGATGGTCTGTTCGCAAGGGGCGAATTCTGCCTGCCTCGACGAAGCGAGTTGGCTCCGCATCGGCGCCTAGGGGTGTTGGGGCTGACCGCCCGCTGCCCGAGGCTGGCCGCACGTCACGGGAGGCTCAGCGCACTCCCCGTGAGGGAGCCGACCTCAGGATCCTTCTCCGCCGAGTGGAGCTGAGTCGTGCCGTCAGCTACGAAGGCCACCTTCCCGGCGCAGCCGCCGGCAGTCACCTGCGCAGCGCCGACCGCCGGCTCCGGTTCGAGGTCAAGCACGGAGCGGTAGAACACGTCCATTACCGGCACGTCGGTCGAGCAAAATTCCACTTGGTGGAGCTTGATCCTCACGGCAGTGCCGCCCCTGTCCTTCTTGGGCCGCCTCGGAAAGGCGCTATCGGCGCCAAGAGGGTGGTCGATTCGGCGTCCCCCCGCGTCGGCCTCCGTGCCAGGAAAGCCGCCGGCTCCCGAGATGGCGCGCCGCGCCCGGCGCCTTGCTGCCCTCGTCCGCCTGGACGGCTCCGGTCGAGGCCGGGGAGCAAGGCTCCACCTCGGACGCCTGCTCGCGCGGGTCGCGCTGCACCCGGCAGGCTAATGCCCCGGCGGGTCGCAGGCCTTGGTGCGCATGTCACCGGGCACCGAGATCTCGAGGATCTCGACGTCGTCCGAGGTCGCAATCTCGTTGTGCTTCATGCCGCCCGGTATGAGGATGGCGTCGCCGGGCACGGAGCGGGTCCGGGTCCCGTCCTCGAACTCCAGCTCGAGCCAGCCTCGCAGCACATAGATGAACTGGGCCTCGCAGAGGTGTTGGTGCCAGCCCGTCGGTTCCGTCATGCCGCTGATGGCGGACATCACCTGGGCGCGCATCCGGCCGCCGGTCGCGGCGGAGACGCCGAGGTCGCGGTACTTGAAGAAGACGCGCCGCCCCGGCACGAACGGCGTGTTGTCCTTGGTCGCGACGGACAACCTCACAGGCGCGCGCGCCTTGTCGGAACCTTGGTGGGAAGTGGTCGAGGATTCGTCCATGTCTGCCTCCTGCCGTGTGAAGTGGGGCGGCCGCGATCCGCGTCGCGGCCGTCTTCCGCTCAGGCGATGGTCACGCCGCTGTCCACCGGTAGGATGCAGCCGGTGGTGATGCGGGCCTCGTCCGAGGCCAGGTAAAGGGCGGCATAGGCGACGTCCAGCGGCTCGCCGAGGCCGAGCAGGTGCATGTCCGCGATCTTCTGCATCGCGGCGTTGCCCGCCACCAGCGCGGTGACGCGTTCGGTCTTGGTCACCGACGGCGCGAGGGCGTTCACCCGCACCCGCCGCGGCGCGAACTCCACGGCGAGGGAGCGGGTCAGGGAGGCGACGCCGCCCTTGGCCGCGGTGTAGCAGTCCCGCCCCGGGAACCCCATCAGCGCCACGTTCGACGCCATGTTGATGACGGAGCCTCCGCCTGAGCGGATGATCTCGGGGATGCCGAAGCGGCAACCGAGGAAGGTGCCGAACAGGTCCAGCTTCACCGCGCGCCAGAACTCCTCGATCGGCGCATCGACGACGTTGGAGTCCCGGGCGGTCGAGCCGCCGGCGTTGTTGTGCAGCACGTCCAGCCGCCCGAACCGATCCACGGTCCGCCGGATCGCCGCATGAAGGCTGTCGGGATCCGTCACGTCGGTGCGCAGCGCGATCGCCTGGCCCCCGGCCTGGGCGATGCGGTGCGCCGTCTCCTCCGCGGCGGCGCCCGCGATGTCGGCAACGGCGACGCGCGCGCCCTCCCGCGCGAAGAGTTCCGCCGCGCAGCGGCCGATGCCGGTGCCGGCACCGGTGATGAAGGCCACTTTGCCGGCGAGTCTTACCATGATGTCCAATCCTCTTCTCTTGCCGAACCTTCGCTAGGAGTCGTCCTGCCGGGCGGCCGAGCCTGACCCGCCAGCCGCGGCCGTGCCGCCGCGTCAGGGAGTCTCCTCGCGCGCGACGCAGGCGCCGAGCCCGTCGACAGCCTCGGGGTTGACCAGCCCCGACATGTCGCCGACCGGGTCGCCGACCCATACCGCCCGCACGACGCGGCGCATGATCTTCAGGCTGCGCGTCTTCGGCAGGTCCTCCACGAAGGCCACGGTCTTCGGCCGGAAGGAGCTTCCCAGCCCGGCGGCGACGGCCCGCTTCAGCTCCTCCACGACCTCCGGCGCCGGGACCACGCCCCGCGCCGGCACGCAGACGCACACGACGGCCGAGCCCTTAACCGGGTCGGGCACGCCGATCGCCGCGGCCTCGGCGACCTTCCCGGTGGCGAGCAGGAGGGCCTCGATCTCGGCCGGTCCGGTCCGCTTGCCGGCGATCTTGAGGGTGTCGTCGGACCGGCCGTGGATGAACCAGGTGCCGTCCTCGTCCACCGACGCGAAGTCCCCCTGCACCCACAGGCCGGGGATCCTGGACCAGTAGCTCTCGATGTAGCGCCCAGGGTCCCGCCACAGGCCGCGGGTCAGCCCGATCGAAGGAACGGCCAGGGCGAGCTCCCCGACCTTCCCGCGCGGCAGGGGTGTCCCGTTGTCGTCCACGACCACGGCGCCCATCCCTGGGATCGGGCCGGCGAAGCCGCAGGGCTTGACGTCCTGCCGCAGGACGTTGCCGGCGAGGATGCCGCCGCCGATCTCCGTCCCGCCGGAGTAGTTCAGGATCGGCGCGCGGCCGCCGCAGACCTTGCCGCGGAACCAGGCCCAGGCCTCCGGCGTCCAGGGCTCCCCGGTCGAGGCGGTGACGCGCACCGACGACAGGTCGTAGCCCTCGACGACCTCGGGGGGCTGCTGCATGAAGGAGCGCACCATGGTCGGCGCCACGCCCAGGAAGCTGATCCCGTGGTCCTGCACCAAGCGCCAAAGCCGGCCCGGCTCGGGATGGTCCGGCGTGCCCTCGGCGAGGAGCAGGGTGGCGCCGACGAGGGGCGTCGCTACGGCGAGGATGGGGCCGGTCAGCCAGCCCAGGTCGGTCATCCACAGCAGGCGGTCGGTCGGCCGCAGGTCGAGGACCAGCCCGAAGTCCAGCGCCGCCTTCGTCATGAAGCCGCAGTGGGAGTGGACCGTCCCCTTGGGCTTGCCGCTGGTGCCCGAGGTGTAGACGAGCATCGCCGGCGCCTCCGCCGGGAGTTCGGCGGGAGGAGCCGCCTGTTCCCTGGCGAGGAGATCGCGCCACCCGATCCAACGGTCGTCCGCCGCCTCGGGTCCGCGGCCACCGGGGTCGCGCGCGACCACGACCACGTGCCGCAGCGTCGGCACCTCGCCGGCGGCCGAGGCGATCACCTCCGCCATCTCGATCGGCCTGCCGCGGCGCCAGGTGCGGTCGGCCGTGATGACCGCGACGGCCCCGGCGTCCGTCAGGCGCTCGACCACGGCCTGGGCCCCGAAGCCGGAGAACATCGGCAAGGCGATCGCGCCGACGCTCACGACGGCCAGGAACGCGGCGATGGCTTCGGGGATGGATGGCATGAACAGGCCGACCACGTCGCCCTGGCGGATGCCGAGCGACGCCAGGCCACCCGCCGCCCGCGACACCGTCGCGGCCAACTCCGCGTAGGTCATCGAGCGCCGGCTGCCGTCCTCTCCTTCCCAAAGGATGGCCGGCTTTTGCGCATGGCCGTTCGCGATGGTGCGGTCGAGGCAGTTGGTGGCGAGGTTGGTCGTGCCGCCGACGCACCACTCGGCCCATTCCGGCCCCTTCGAGACGTCGAGCAGGCGCTCGTACGGCTTGAAGAAGCGGAGGCCGTGGAACTCCATCACCGCCGCCCAGAACCATTCGGGCTCCCTGGCCGCTCGTTCCACGAGCCGGTCGTAATCCGGGATGCCGTGGAGGCGCAGGAAGCGCTCCAGCGGCGGGGAGGTGCCGGACTCGCTCATGCTTCCGCTCCCTTCCTGGTATACGAAACGGCCGTCAGGCGCGGCCCAGGGCGCAACCGCCCTCGGCCAAAGGCCGGAAGGCCTGCTCGCCGGGCGTCGTCTGCAGGAGCTTGTAGTAGTCCCAGGGCGCGCGGGATTCTCCTGGTGCCTTGACTTCGAAAAGGTAGGCCGGGTGCAGCTTCCGCCCGTCGGGGCGGATGGTGCCCGCGCCGAAGGCGTCGTCCTCGGTCGGCATGGCCTTCATGCGGTTCACCGCATCGACCCCCGAAGCCTTCGCGGGGGCGACGCCCATGTCCTTGACCGCCTTGAGGTAGTGGAGCGCCGACGCGTAGCAGCCGGCGTGGATCATCGTCGGCGCCTGGACGCCGAAGTTGCTTTTGACCCTGTTCGTGAACGCCCGGGTCCGGTCGTTGAGGTCCCAGTAGAAGGTCTCGGTCAGCACGAGCCCCTGCGCGGCCTCGAGCCCCAGGGAGTGCACCTCGGTGATGAACATGACCAGCGCCGCGAGCTTCGCGCCGCGCCGGGTCAACCCGAATTCGGCCGCCTGCTTCACCGCGTTGATGAGGTCGCCGCCGCCGGCCGCGAGGCCGACCACCTTCGCCCGGCTGGCCTGCGCGCGCACGAGGAAGGAGGAGAAGTCGGTGGTGCCGGGGAACGGGAAGCGCACCGAGCCGAGCACCTTGCCGCCGGCGGCTTGGACGAAGCGCGACGTCTCCGCCTCCATCGACTGCCCGAACGAGTAATCCGCCGTGACGAAGAACCAAGTGTCCCCGCCGCCCCTGACCATGGCGGCGCCCGTCGAGTTCGCCAGCATGTATGTGTCGTAGGCCCAGTGCACCGTGTTCGGGGTGCACTGCGGCCCCGTGAGGTCCGCGGTGGCTGGCCCCGAGGCCAGGAACACCTTGTTCTTCTCGCGCGCGACGCCGGCGACGGCGAGGGCGGCGGAACTGCCCACCACATCGATGACGGCGTCCACGCCGTCGCGGTCGAGCCACTGGCGAGTGATGTTCGAGGCGATGTCGGCCTTGTTCTGGTGGTCGGCGGAGAGGACCTCCACCCTGAAGCCCTGGTCGGCGAACTCCTGGACCGCCTGCCGCACCGCCGCGACCGAACCCGGCCCGGAAAGGTCGCGGTAAGCGCCCGCCATGTCGGTCAGGACTCCGAGCCTGACCGTGTTGGCGCCTTGCGCCCGGGCGGCGCCGGCGGTGGACACCGTCGCCGCGGCGAGGGCGACTCCGGCCTTGAGCACGGAGCGGCGGTTGGATGTCATCGTGTTTCCTCCTTTGTCGTGCGGCGGCGTCGCGGCCGGCCTCACCGTGCAGGGCTCGCGGGAGGCCGGAGCGACCCCGCCATCTCGCGGAGCCTGAACTTCTGGATCTTGCCGCTGGGCGTCCGCGGCATCTCTTCCACGATCTCCAGCCGCTCCGGCACGTACTGCCGGGCCATCCGCTGCGCCTCCAGGTGGCCGACCATCTCCTCGAAGGACAGGCCGGCGCCCTCCCGCAGACGGACGAAGGCGCAGGCGCGTTCGCCGAGGCGCTCGTCGGGGTAGCCGACGACGGCGACCTCCGCGACCGCGGGGTGCTTGAAGAGCAGGCCCTCGACCTCGACGACCGGGATGTTCTCGCCGCCGCGGATGACGATGTCCTTGGACCGGCCCGCGATCCGGATGTAGCCGTCGGCGTCCATGCGGGCGAGGTCGCCGGTGTCGAACCACCCTTCGGCGTCCGTGGTGTCGAGATCGGGCCGCTTCAGGTAGCCCACGAAGTTGGAGCAACCCCGCGCCTGGAGCCGCCCTTCCTCGCCGGCGGGCGCCGCCCGGCCGTCGGCATCGACGACGCGCACCTCCATCCCCGGAAGGGGACAGCCGTCGGTGGAGGTGGTCTTCTCCTCCGGGTCGCCCGGCCGCGTCGTGGTCACCGCCCCGTTCTCGGACATGCCCCAGGCGGAGACGACGGCGGCGCCGAGCGCCTGGCGCGCCTTGGCCACCAGCGGGCGCGGGATGGGCGCGCCGGCCGAGACGAACACGCGCAGGCTCGGCGTGCCCTGGCCGGTGCGCGCGACGTGGTCGGCCAGGTCGTTCAGGAACGGCGTCGCCCCCATGGTGAAGGTGGCCCGCTCGTCCCGGATCTGGCGCGCCATCTCCGCGGCCGCGAAGACGTCCTGCAGGACCGCGGTGGCGCCCAGCATCACCGGCAGCACGACGCCGTACATGAAGCCGAGCTGGTGGGCGAGCGGCGAGGGCATGTGGATCACGTCCTCCGCGCCGAGGCCGAGGCGCTCGGCGAAGGGCGCGAGGTTCGAGAGCATGGTGTTGGAGGTGTGCATCACCCCCTTCGGCTCGCCGGTCGTCCCGCTGGTGTAGAGGAGCTGAATGACGTCGTCCGGGGAAGGGCCTTGGCCCCGGAGCGAGGCCCGGCCCTCCTCGCCCGACCGCGGGGCGAGCAGCGCATCGAACGCCGTCTCGCCCTCGCCGCCGGCGACGAAGACGTGGCGCAGGGCCGGCAGGCGGTCGCGGACGCCCGCCACCATCGCCGGATAATCGAAGCCGCGGAAGCGCGCCGGCACCACCAGCACCTTCGTCTCCGCGAGCCCCAGCATGAAGCCGAGCTCGCGTTCGCGGAAGATGACCATCAGGGGGTTGCTGACGGCGCCGAGCTTGAGGCAAGCGATGTGGAGGACGGGGAACTCCCACCAATTCGGCAACTGGAAGGACACCACGTCGCCGCGCCCGACACCGCGCTCCCGCAGCGACAGCGCCACCAGGTCCGAGACCCGGTCGAGCTCGCGGTAGCTGAACCGCGCCTCATCGCCGGTCTCGGAACGCTTGGCGACGAGCGCGGCCTTGTCGGGCGTCCGCGCGACGGCGCGCGCCAAGTGGTCGAGGAGGGTCTCGTCCCGCCAGTGCCCCTCCGCCCGCATCGCGGGGCGCCGCCCCGCCAACCGCTTCCGGTCGATGTCCATCGCTTCCTCCTGGTCTGTTCTCCCGGGCGTCTCGCGCGCCCTTTTCCGCCGCCGGCGGCGCTCAGGCGTGCGCCGTGGCGTACTGCACGGCGGCCTTGCCGGCCCGCTCGCGCGCGACGATCAGCTTCATGATCTGCGCCGTGCCGTCGCCGATCTCGAGGCCCATGACGTCGCGCAGGCGCTGCTGGTGCGGCAGGTCGAGCGACCAACCGTAGTGGCCGTGGGTCAGCAAGCACTGGTGGATGACGTCCACCGCCGTCTTGGGCCCGAGCCACTTGCACATCGCGGCTTCGGCGGTGTGCGGCGCGCCCTCGTCGCGCAGGCGCAGCGTGTGGAAGCAGAGCTGGCGGACGGCGGCGACCAGGCCCTCCCCCTCCGCGAGGGGGAAGGTGACGCCCTGGTACCGGGCGAGCGGCGCGCCGAAGGCCTGGCGCTCCTGCACGTAGGCCCAGCTCTCGTCCAGCGAGGCCTGGGCGGCGGCGCAGCATTGCAGCCCGATCAGGGCACGGCTGTAGTCGAAGCCCTGCATCACCTGCACGAAGCCCATGCCCTCCTCGGCCAACCGGTTCTCCGCCGGGACGCGCGCGTCGTCGAAGAAGACCGAGCCGCGGCCGATCGCGTGGCTGCCGAGGTCGTTGAACCGGGTGGTGGTGACGCCCCGCGTGTCCATCGGCACCAGGAAGGCGGAGACGCCGCGCGCCCCGCTCTCCGGCGTCCCGGTGCGCGCGAAGACCACCGCCGCGTCGGCCTGGTCGGCCATGCTGATCGAGGACTTCTCGCCGTTCAGCACGTAGGAGTCGCCGTCGCGGCGGGCGGAGAGCGCCAGGTTCGCCGCGTCCGAGCCGCCGCGCGGCTCGGTGAGCGCGATGCAGAACAGCGCCTCGCCCGAGACGATGCGCGGGATCCAGTGGCCGGCCAGCTCCGGCGAGGCGTGCCGGGCGATGATCTGCCCGTTGAGCGAGGCGAGCAGCGGCACGTAGGCGACGTTCATGTCGCCGTGCGCCACCGCCTCGATCGCGAGCCCCGCGGTGACGCTCGGTTCGCCGAGGCCGCCGTAGCGCTCCGGCAGGTCGGCGCCGATGAGCCCGAGTTCGCCCATCTCCCGCACCAGCGCGCGGTCCACGCGCCCCTCCCGCTCGCGCGCCATGTAGCCGGGCGCGATCCGCTCGCGGGCGAAGCGCCGGGCCGTCTCCTGGAACGCGCTCTGGTCCTCGCTCAGGACGCCGGCCATGGCGGCGGCGCCTACTTCTGAAACTTGCGGAAGTCGGGCTTCCGCTTCTCGTTGAAGGCGCGCACGCCCTCCTGGCTCTCTTCGCTGGCGTAGTACATGGTCAGCGCCTGCATCCCCATGCCGCTGATGCCGCGGATGCTGTCGCTGTCGGCGTTGAAGGAGCGCTTGGCGATGGCGATCGCGGTCGGGCTCCGCTCCATGATCTCGGCGCACCAGCGCGCCACCTCGGCGTCGAGTTGGTCGTGCGGCACGACGGCGTTGGCGAGGCCCATGGCCTGGGCCTCGGCGGCGGTGTAGCGGCGGCACAGGTACCAGATCTCGCGCGCCTTCTTCTCGCCGACGATGCGCGCCAGGTAGGCGGTGCCGAAACCAGGGTCCACGGAGCCGACCTTGGGGCCGACCTGGCCGAACTGCGCCTTCTCCGAGGCGATGGTCAGGTCGCAGATCGTCGCCAGCACGTTGCCGCCGCCGATGGCGTAGCCCTGCACCCGGGCGATGACGGGCTTCGGCACCTCGCGGATGATCGATTGCAGCTCCTCGACCGGCAGGCCGATGGTGCCGCGGCCGTCGTAGTTGCCGTCGTGCGCCGACTGGTCGCCGCCGGTGCAGAAGGCCCGGTCGCCCGCGCCGGTCAGCACGATGACGCCGACGGCCTTGTCCCAGCCGGCGCGGTTGAAGGCGTGGATCAGCTCCTCGCAGGTGCGGCCGCGGAAGGCGTTCATCACCTGCGGGCGGTTGATCGTGATGGTGGCGACGCCGTCGGCCACCTCGAACAGGATGTCCTCGTACTGCATGGCGGTCGCTCCTCCCTTGTGTTCTGCCGGCCGATCCACGGCTCCGGGCCAAGGCCCTCCGCCGATCGGGCGGCTCAGCCGGCCATGGTCAGGCCGCCGGACACGCTGAGCACCTGTCCGGTGATGAAGGCGGCGTCGTCGCTCGAGAAGAACAGGATGGCGCCGGGCAGGTCCTCGGGCTCGCCGATGCGGCCCATGGGGACGGCGCGGCGGAACGCCTCCTCCAGCTTCTCGGGGTCGCCGGCGCCCTTCTTGTATTCGGCGAACAGGGCGGTGTTGGTGGCGCCGGGGCAGACGACGTTCACGGTGATGCCGTGGCGCGCGTGTTCGCGGGCCAGGGTCTTGGAGAAGCCGACCAGCCCCGCCTTGCAGGCGGCGTAGACCGCCTCGCCGGATGAGCCGACCCGGGCGGCGTCGGAGGCGATGTTGACGATCCGCCCCGCGCGGCGCGCCAGCATGCCGGGCAGCACCGCGTGGTGCATGTTGAGCGCGCCGACCAGGTTGATGGCGATGAGCTTCCGCCACTCCTCCGGCGTGCTGTCCTTGAACAGCCGGAACACGTCCCAGCCGGCGTTGTTCACCAGCACGCCGATGGGCCCGAGCGCCTCCTCGGCGGCGGCGACCGCCCGCGCGACGGCGGCGTGGTCGGTGATGTCGCAGGCGAAGGCCTGCGCCGCGCCGCCGGCGTCGGTGACAGACGACGCGGTGCGCTCCGCCGCCGCCAGGTCGATGTCGAAGACGGCGACCTTGGCGCCTTCCTCCGCGAAGCGCCGGCAGGTGGCCCCGCCGATGCCGCCGCCGCCGCCGGTGACGACGGCGACCTTGTCCCTGAGACCGCGCATGGTTCCTCCCCGCGGGTTGGTGCCGGGGCGGCCGAGCGGAAACCGCTGGCCGACCGGATATGGCAAGGGTATGCTACATCTCGAGAGATATGGCAAGGCATTGATGGATCAGCTCGCGAGAAATCCAGCGACCGCGACGCCCGCGACCCGGGACGACGCGGCGGTTCGCTTCGACATCGCCAATCGGTTGTTCCTGCGGCTGTACCAGGCGTCGAACCTGATGCACAAAACAGGAACACGCGCCGTGAGCGACTTCGGCGCCACGACCCAGCAATGGGCCGTCCTGGGTGCGCTCTCGCGCCCCGCGGTCCGCGAGCACGGCATGACCGTCAAGCAATTGATCGCCTTCCTGATGGTCAGCCGGCAGAACCTCACCGCGGTGCTGGACAGGCTGGAGGGCGCGGGCCTGGTCGAGCGCGTCCGCGCGGCGGGCGACGGCCGGCTTCGCCACGTCCGGTTGACGCCCGAGGGCGACCGGATCTGGTCGGGCATGCTGGCCAGCATTCGCCGGTACTACGACGACGCCCTGGCCGGCTTCTCCACCGAGGAATGCGTGCTGTTGTTCCGCCTGCTCGACAGGCTGCGGGACGGCCTCGGCCGGATTGCCGGTCCCGAGGGCGATTGAGCCGCTGCCGGGAAGCGGGGCCGTCCGGTTTGGACGCGACCGGGCGTGAAGTGATGGAAGAAGCAGGCGCTCGGGAGGCGGCGACGGCCCCTGGGTGTGGTCGGGGTCCGCGCCCGGGCCTTACGAAAGCGGCGCGGTGCGTCCTCGCCACGCGACGTTTATATGTGCGTCATGCGGCCGCCGCCGCCGCCTGCCAAGGCGCAACGATCCCCTGCGGGAGGCGCGCAGGGGCTGGCGGGAGATCAGGCGGCGCCGGACGCAGAGGGTGCCGTGTGCTTCAGAGGAGGTTCGCCACCGGCCAAGCCGCCAGCTCCCGGAGGCGCTGGCCGAGGCCCCGCCCCCGCCAGAGGTCCAGGGTCACCGGCACGGCGTGGGCCATGACGCGCGTCATCGAAGCCCCCAGCGCCGCCGCCGCCTCGGGCTCCAGGACGATGGCGTCCACCTCGTTGTTCCAGGCCACGCTCCGCCGGTCGAGGTTGGACGAGCCGACCCAGGCCCAGGCGTCGTCGACCACACCGCACTTGGCGTGCAGCACGCTGTTCCTGACCTCCCAGACGCGGACGCCGGCCTCGAGCAGCGGCCCGTAGGACGCGCGCTGCGCGGCCAGGGCCACGCCCTCGTCGGACACGCCCGGCAGCAGCAGGCGCACGTCCACGCCCCGGCGCGCGGCCCTCGCCAGCTCCGCGTGCTCCCGCTCCGTCGGCACGAAGTACCCCGCGCAGAGCCAGACGCGGCGGCGCGCGCCGGCGATGGCGGCCATGCGCGCGGCGTAGAAGTACGGACGGCCCGCGCGCGGCGCGCTGCCCAGGACGCGCATCCGGGTCCGGCCCGACCCGGTCGGGGGCGGGAACCAGTCCCGGGCCGGCAGCGCGCCGCCGCCCTGCCTGGCCCAGGTCTCGAAGAAGAGCCGCTGCAGCGCCGCCACCGCCGGGCCCTCGACCCGGATGGCGACGTCGGCCCAGCACGCGTCTTCCGTGGTCTCGACGGGGCCGCCCTCGGCGGCCCGCCTGCAGGAATTTTCGTACACGTGGTCGAGGTTGATGCCCCCCGTCATGGCCACGCGGCCGTCCACCACCGCGATCTTGCGGTGGTCGCGCCGGTTGGGCCGCCAGCCCCCGCGCGCCTCCAAAGGGTTGACGGGGTTGAAGGACAGGAGGTTCGCCCCCGCCGCGCGCAGCGCGTCGAAGGCCTCCCCCGGCGTGTCCTTGGACCCGAAGCTGTCGTAGACGACGTTCACCGCGACGCCCTGGCGCAGCTTCGCCCGCAGCAGTTCGAAGAGCGACGGACCACCGTCGATGCGGGGCACGCTGACGTCCTGGAGGATGTAGAACTCCAAGTTCACGTGGTCCCGCGCGCCCTCGACGCCGCGGAACAGGCCGGCGAAGGCCTGGAGGCCGCCGAAGAGCGGCGTGACCTCGTTGCCGGGCAGCACCGGCGCGCTGGCCATCGCCTCCCGGAACAGCGGGTCGGCTTCGATCGGCACGCCGGAGCCCGGCGGCGGCAGCTCCGGGAACCGGGCGCAGCCCGCGGCCGCGAGGGCCGGCGCCCCCGCCAGAAACGCGCCCGCCGCCGCACGCCGCTTGACGCACGGCCCCGCCGCGCGGTCGTTCACATCGGCGGTTCCCTCGCCTCGACCCTCGCCCACGCCGCTGTTCCCCATGCCGCCGCTTTCCCTTGGAACGGGTTCCCCGGTTTGGCCGGCGCGGGCGCTACCGCGGCGGGAGCGCCGCCGCGATCGCGTCCGCCAACCGCCCCAGCGCGCCGCTCATCGCGGCCGCTACGGCGGACGGGCCTTGCCCCTCGACCGGGACGGTGAACCGGAAGGAGCGCGCTGCGCCGGGCCGCCCCGGGCCGAACCGGAACGCGACCTGCGCCGCGAGTTCCACCGTGCTGGACGGGCCCGCCTCGAAGCGCTGCAGCTCGGCCTCGACGGCGGTGTCGGCCGCCAGCCTGATGGCGCCCGCGTCCGCCAGCACCGTGCTTCCCGGCAGGCGCTGCGCCAGGTCCTCCGCCAGCACGCGGCTCACCATGCCGCCCAGGGGTTCGCCCCAGCGGACGTTGCGGAGCACATCCAGCCGGGAGCCCGGCCCGGCGCGCACGATCTCCGAGCGGTCCAGGTAGCCCGGCACCCCGACCCGCCGCAGCTCGACCACGCGCGCGGCGGTCCTGGCGGGTTCGCCCGGGACGGCCACCAGGCGGTGGTAGTCCGGCTCCGGGGAGGAGCACGCGGGCACCGCGAGGAGCAGGTGTCAAACGCCTCCGCGAACCCGGCCGCTGGCGCCATCGAAAACCCCTCCA
>NZ_BAAAFZ010000062.1:0-6601 GCF_039523795.1 Craurococcus roseus
GGCGCCTGGCCAACGCGCGGAGGCGCCGCCGCCGCGGGACGAGCGCCGCGCCAGCGAGCGCCTCGGCCCGTCAGCGTTCTGCGATGCCGAGTACGAACCGAACGGTTGGCCGCTCGTCAGCGATGCAGCGCCACGGCCGTCAAAAATCGACCTACATGCTTTGGCGGAGGGGATGGGATTCGAACCCACGATAGAGGTTGACCCCCTATAACGGTTTAGCAAACCGTCGCCTTCAGCCACTCGGCCACCCCTCCGCAGGAGTGTTGCGGCTCACGACGCATGCAACCTTAGTCATACTAGCGCAGGCTGGGTCCGTCAAACCGAGCCGCGGCGCCACCCACCGGCTCAGCGTAACCGCCATTCCTCCACCCGAAGCGAGGTTGGGTTCAAATGGCCGGTTGGGCGCACGCCGTCCAGCCAACGCGGCCAGACATGCGCGTCGGCGCGGAACCAAAGCGGCAGGGCGGGCAGCTCCTCCGCGTAGATTGCTTGGAGCCTGGACCACAAGCTACGCCGCCGCTCCGCGTCCAGCTCTTGCGGCAGCGCCTCCAGCAAGGCGTCCATCTCGGCGTTCCGCCATCCGCCGAAGTTCTGGCCGGACCAGTTGCGTTCGGCGCGCGGGATTTCGTCCGAGTGCAGCGTGCTGCGCGGCACATTCTCAGGTCCGCTGACCCAGGCGAAGAGCGCCGCCCCCTGCAAACGCCGCCGCGACAAGGTCTCACCGAACAGCACGCGCGGCGGCTCGTTCCTGATGCGCGCGTCGATCCCGGCGGGCCGCCACATGCCCTGGAGCACCTGCTGCACCGCCTCCCGCGCCCGGTTGCCGGCGGTGGTCATCAACTCGAAGGAGAGCTTCTCGCCGGCCGCGTTGCGGCGGATGCCGTCCGGCCCGCGGCGCCATCCGGCTTCGTCCAGCAGCGCCGCCGCGCGCCTCGGGTCGTGCGGCCACTGCCGCGTGTCGGCGTCGTGCATCCGGTCGAGCGGGTTGACCGAACTGTGCGCCACCGTTTGCCGGTTCTCGAACAGCCGGGCCACGATCTGCGCCCGGTCGGTCGCCAACAACAATGCCTGCCGCACGCGCTTGTCGCCGAGCGCCGGGTGGTCGTGCTGCACGTCCAGGTGCTCATAGACGAGGCCCGGCTTGTAGAACACGTTGAACCGCCCCGCCGCCCGACGCTCCAAAGCGGCCGCCTGCTCCACCGGCAAGCCGAGCTCGCCCGCCACCATGTCGAGCTGCCCGGCGAGGAGTTGCGCCTCCAGCGCCGCTGTGTTCTCCACAGTGCGGACCTGGATGCGGCGGAAAGCCGGCGCCGGTCCGGCCCAGGCCTCGTTGCGCTCCAAGGTGACGCCGGCGCCCGGCTGCACGGCCGTTACACGGTATGGGCCGGACCAGAGGCCCGGCGTCGCCGTCTCGGTGTCGTAGGCCGTGCGGTTGCGGTAGCCGCGGTGGTCGCCTTGCCAGCGGTCGCGCTCGATCCGGGCGGGCAGGGGCTGGAACTCGCCGGCGCTGGCGTATTCGAAGGTGATCTTGTCGAAGCGCAGCGTGACCGTGCGCGCGTCCTGCACCACCAACTCGTAGGCGGAGCGGTAGAACTCCGCCGGCCCGAAGCCGGTGGCTGTTTCGCGCCCGGCTTCCCAGGCGAAACGCAGGTCCTCAGCCGAGATCGGCGCGCCGTCGCCCCACCGCGCGTCCTCGCGCAAGCGCCAGGTGACGCGTATGCCGGGCTTCCCTTCCGGCGTGGTCTCGCGGACCGCGCCGCCGTTCTCCAAGCTCGGCACGCGGTCGCACAGGAGGCAGGCCAGCGCCCAATCCGGACCGTAAGCGGTGAGGGGCCGCCGCGCGAAGCCGAGCACGTATGACTTCGCCGCCATGCTGTCGATGTTGGGGTGGAAGGTGGACGGGAACTGGGTGATGCCGATCGTCAGCGTGTCGCGCGCGGGTGGCGGCGGCTGCGCGCCCGCGGGAGCGGCACCCGCGCCGGCCAGCAAGAACGCCATCCCGAGAAGGGCGGCGCGCCGCCGCGGCGTCACGGCCCGCTCTCGCGCCCGGACGACGCCTCCGCCGCGCTGCCGACGCCGCCGTGCGCCTTGGACCAGCCGACCGGGTCCTCCAGGAACTTCCGCACCTCCTTCAGCGCCCCTTCGGCGAAGTAGGGCCGCTCGCGGCACACCTCCAGCACGTCCCACCAAGTGCACAGGTGGTGCAGCGCCAGGTTCATGCGCTTCATCGTCTCGAAGGAGCCGGGGAAGACGCCGTAATAGAACACCACGAAGGTGTGGTCGCATTGCGCGCCGGCGTCGCGCAGCGCCTGGGCGAACTTGATCTTGCTGGCGCCGTCGGTGGTGAGGTCCTCCACCAGCAAGGTGTTCTTGCCTTCCGGCACCTCGCCTTCGATCTGCGCGCCGCGGCCGAAGCCTTTCGGCTGCTTCCGCACATAGGCCATGGGCGTGAGCATCCGGTCGGCGATCCACGCCGCGAACGGGATGCCCGCGGTCTCGCCCCCAGCCACCACGTCGATGGTCTCGTAACCGACGTGCCGGCCGATCTTTTCCACCCCGAGGTCGCAGATGCGGTTGCGGGCGCGGGGGAAGTAGATGATCTTGCGGCAGTCGATGTAGACCGGGCTCTTCCAGCCGCTTGTGAAGGTGTAAGGCTCCTCCGGGCGGAAGTTCACCGCCTTGATCTCCAGCAGGATGCGCGCCGTGGTCAGCGCGGCGTCGCGGTCCCAATCGGAGGCGTGTTGAGCGGCGGCCATGGCTGGTTCCCCCGGGCGGCGTCGGTCGCACCCTCGTAACCGCGCGCCGGTGCGGCGTCCATGACGGCCGACGGCGGCGATGCCCCTGTGAGGGCCCCGGTGTGGGTGCTGGCCGACCCGCGCGCCGGCACCGCCGCGCAAGCGCTGGGCATCGCGGAGCGCCTCGGCGTCCCGTTCCGCGCCCTGCCCCTGGAATGGGGCGCCCCCGCCGCCTTGCCCTTGGCATGGCCCTCGCTCCTGGGCCTCGCGCCGAAAGCCCGTGACGCGGTGCGGGGCGGGCCGCCTTGGCCGCGCTTGGCGATTTCCGCCGGCCGCCGGTCCGCGCCCGTGTCGCTCTGGCTCGCGCGCCGTGGCGTCCGCACGGTGCATTGCATGCGGCCGGCCTTCGGCCGCCGCCGCTTCGACCTCCTGGTGTTGGGCCGCCACGATGCGGCGCCGGAAGCGCACAACATCTTGTCGATCCTCGGCGCCACGCACCAGATCTCCCCTGCGAGGCTCGCTGCGGCACGGGCCGAGTGGAACGCCGCGCTCGCAACCATGCCGCGGCCGCGCGTCGCGTTGCTGGTCGGCGGCAAGGTCCGCGCCGCAGGCGGGATGGAGCCCGCGATCGCGGCCGGGATCGGCGCGCGGGCGTCGGGCGTCGCCGGGAGCGTGCTGGCGACCACCAGCCGCCGCACCGGCGGCGCTGCGGCCGACGCCCTGGCCGAAGCTCTGCGCCCTGTCCCGCACCGCCTTTTCCGTTGGGGCGACGCGGGCCCGAACCCCTACCTCGGCTTCCTCGCCTGGGCCGACGCGGTGGTTGCGACCGGCGACTCGGTGTCCATGCTCTCCGAAGCCTTGGCGACCGCTGCCCCGGTATTCGTCGCCGACCCCGGCGGCCTCGGCGCACGGCACTTGGCGTTGCACGCGAGCCTCTACGCCGCCGGGCAAGCGCGGCCCGTGGACTCCGGCCTTTCCTTCTTTTCGCGCACGCCCTTGGACGAGAGCGGGCGCGTCGCGGCCGAGATCCGCGCGCGCGGGTTGCTGTAGCCGCCCGGCTTCGACGGGCCATCACGACGGCGAGCAAAGCGACCGCGGCGTCAGGAAGGCTGGAAGAGGCGCCGGCGAGCACGTCCCGGGGGCGCGGCCTCGACCGGCATCGGCATGGTGACGCGCGCGGTCCTCTCGTGGAACAGGACCCGAGCCGCCCGGAGAGTCAGCGGCTCCCAGCGACCGCCGCGGCCAATCCGGCTGCCGGCAACGAGCCGGGCGCCCCGCCCGTCGCCACCGGGAAGCCCTCCGCCACCCAACCGGACATGCCGCCCGGCATGGTCTTCACCCGCCGGCCGAGCCGCGCCAGGCGCAGCGCCGCCCGGTCGGCGCCGTTGCAGTGCGGCCCCGCGCAGTAGACGACGAACAACGTGTCGCGCGGCCAAGCCGCCAGCGCCTCCTCGGTGATGACGCGGTGCGGCAGGTTGAACGCGCCGGGCACGTGGCCGCGCGCGTAGGCCGCCGGCCCCCGCGCCTCCAGCAGCACGAAGCCGGGGTCGCCCGCCCCCAGGGCGGCGTGGACGTCGGCGCAATCGGCCTCGAAGGCCAGCTTGCCGGCGAAGTGCTCCGCGGCCAGGGCGGGCGGTGCGGCGGCGGTTTCGGTGACGGGGTTGGTCACGCGGTTGGCACTCCTTGCGAGCCCGACCCTGCACCGGAGGCCGCTCCCGCCGTAAGCTGGCAGGAGCGCCGACCAGCGTGAGGATCATGCCAACCCCGCGCCGCCCCGCACCGCCCGCCAACCGCTCGGTCGTCGCGCTCGCCTACGACGGCCTGTGCACCTTCGAGTTCGGCGTTGCGGCGGAGGTCTTCGGCCTGCCGCGACCCGAGATGGGGCCGGATTGGTACCGCTTTGGCGTCGCGTCGCGTCGCTGGAGCCCGGCCCGCTCCGCGCGGCCGGTGGCCTTCGGGTGGAGGTGGACGGCGCCGCCGCCCTGCTCGCCCGCGCCGGCACGATCGTCGTGCCCGGCTGGCGCGGCGCGGCCGAGCCCGTGCCGGACACGGTCTGCCGCGCCCTGCGCCGGGCGCACGCGCGGGGCGCCCGCGTGCTGTCGCTCTGCTCCGGCGTCTTCGTCCTTGCGGCGGCCGGGTTGCTGGAAGGGCGCCGTGCCACCACGCATTGGCGCTACATGGACGCGCTGCGCCGCGCCCATCCCGGCATCGCTTTGGAGGAGGACGTGCTCTACGTGGACGAGGGCAGCGTCCTCACCGCCGCCGGCAGCGCCGCCGGAATCGACCTCTGCCTGCACCTGGTGCGCGGCGACTTCGGCCTGGACGCGGCGAACAGCGTCGCCCGCCGCTTGGTGGTGCCGCTGCACCGCGATGGCGGGCAGGCGCAGTACGTGCCGCGCCCGGTGCCGACGGAGCGCGAAGGCGCCCGCCTCGGCCCCTTGCTCGACCGGATGCGCGCGCGGTTGGACCGCCCGCAACCGCTTCCCGCCCTCGCGCGCGAAGCAGGCATGAGCCTCCGCACCTTCCTGCGCCGCTTCCGCGACGCCACCGGCTGCCCGCCCGGCGAATGGCTGCTCCGCCGACGCCTGGACCGCGCGCGCGAACTGCTGGAGGGCGGCGCCCGCGCCGCGCCGGTGGAGGAGGTGGCGGGCCTCTGCGGCTTCGGCTCCGCCGCGACGCTCCGCCACCACTTCCGCCGCCGCTTCGGCCTCGGCCCCGCCGCCTACCGCGCGCGTTTCACCGGCGGGTGAGGGCTTGCCCGGCCGCCGCCGCGCCGCCACCCTCGCCGAAAACGGGCGGAGGCGCATCGCATGGCGGCGCGGACACACAGGATCGCGGTGATCCCCGGCGACGGGATCGGCAGGGAAACCACGCCCGAGGGCCTGCGCGTGCTGGACGCCGCCGCGCGCCGCTTCGGCTTCGAACTCCAACTCAGCCATTACGATTGGTCTTGCGAAACCTACAAGCAGACCGGCCGGATGATGCCGGAGGACGGCCTGGACCGGCTGCGCGACAGCGACAGCATCTTCCTCGGCGCCGTCGGCTGGCCGGGCGTGCCGGACCACGTCTCGCTCTGGGGCCTGCTGATACCCATCCGCCGGGTGTTCGACCAGTACGTCAGCCTGCGCCCTTGCCGCTTGATGCCCGGCGCCCGCACGCCGCTCGCGGACCGCACGCCCGCCGAGATCGACTTCTACGTCGTGCGCGAGAACACGGAAGGCGAGTACTCCTCCGTCGGCGGCCGCATGTTCGAGGGGACGGAGCGGGAGTTCGTTTCCCAGCAATCCGTCCTGACGCGCACCGGCACCGACCGCATCCTCCGCTACGCCTTCGACCTCGCCATGACGCGCCCGCGCCGCAAGGTGACGAGCGCAACCAAGAGCAACGGCATCACCTTCACCATGCCCTACTGGGACGAGCGCTTCGCTGCCATGGCGAAGCAGTACCCGGAGGTGCGAACCGACCAGTTCCACATCGACATCCTGTGCGCCCACTTCGTGCAGCACCCGGACTGGTTCGACGTGGTGGTCGGCTCCAACCTGTTCGGCGACATCCTGTCCGACCTCGGCCCGGCCGTGGCGGGCTCGATCGGCATCGCGCCCTCCGCCAACATCAACCCCGGGAAGACCGCGCCCTCGATGTTCGAGCCGGTCCACGGCAGCGCCCCCGACATCGCCGGCAAGCGCATCTGCAACCCCATTGGCCAGATCTGGTCCGGCGCCATGATGCTGGAGCACCTGGGCGAGCGCGAAGCGGCGCAGGCGATCGTCAACGCCATCGAGGCGCTGCTCGGCCAAGGCGGCGGCCCGCGCACGCGCGACATGGGCGGGCAGGCCGGCACGGAGGACGTCGGCAAGGCGTTGGCG
>NZ_BAAAFZ010000062.1:6619-65644 GCF_039523795.1 Craurococcus roseus
CGACGCCTTGAAGCGCCGCACCACCGCTGGCAGCCCTTCGAACACGCTCTGCCCGATCAGGAAGTGGCCGATGCTCACCTCCACCACCTCCGGCATAGCCGCGACCGGGCCGACGCTATCGTAGGTCAGCCCGTGCCCCGCGTGGCAGAGCAGCCCCGCCGCCCGCGCCGCCGCCGCCCCTTCGCGGAGCCGCGCCAAATGCGGGCCCCGCTCAACGGGCACTGCGTCCGCATAGGCGCCGGTGTGCAACTCCACCGCCTGCGCGCCGAGCCGCGCCGCCGCCTCGATCTGCGCCGCATCCGGCTCGACGAAGACCGAGACCTCGATCCCCGCGCCTGCCAACCGCCGCACCGCGTCGCCCAGGAACAGCCCGCCCCGCAGCACGTCCAGCCCGCCCTCGGTCGTCAACTCCTGCCGCTTTTCCGGCACGATGCAGCACGCGGCCGGGCGCAGCCGGCAGGCGATGCCGACCATCTCCTCCGTCGCCGCCATCTCGAAGTTGAGCCGCGTCGGCACTTCCGCGCCGATGCGCTCCACGTCCTTGTCGCGGATGTGCCGCCGGTCCTCGCGCAGGTGCACCGTGATCCCGTCCGCGCCGGCCGCGACCGACACGCGCGCCGCCTCCACCGGACAGGGGAAGGCGCCGCCGCGCGCGTTCCGCAAGGTGGCGACGTGGTCCACGTTCACCGACAGGCGCATGGGCGGCGGTGTCATCGGGCGCGGTTCCTCGCCATTTCGTCGGCCAACCGGATGGCCGCCACCAGGCTGGACGGGTCGGCGCGCCCGGTGCCGGCGATGTCGAGCGCGGTGCCGTGGTCCGGCGAGGTCCGCACGATCGAAAGGCCCAGCGTCACGTTCACCCCGCCCGCCATGTCGAGCGTCTTGATCGGGATCAGCGCCTGGTCGTGGTACAGGCAGATCGCCGCGTCGTAGCCGGGCCGCGCGTGGGCGGTGAACATCGTGTCGGGCGGGAAGGGGCCGCGCGCGTCGATCCCCATCGCGCGGAGCGTCGCCACGGCCGGAGCCACGATGGCGCGGTCCTCGGTGCCGAGCGTCCCGCCCTCGCCGGCGTGCGGGTTGAGCCCCGCCACCGCGAGGCGCGGCGCCCCGATCCCGAAATCCCGCCGCAACGCCGCCGCCGTGGTGCTGGCCGCTTCGACGATCAGGGCCGGGGTCAACCGAGCGATGGCGCGCGCCAGCGGCTCGTGGACTGTCACCGGCACCACCCGCAACTGCGGGCAGGCCAGCAGCATCACCGGCGGGACGCCGGGCAGGCCGGCCAGCTCCGCCAGGTACTCCGTGTGGCCGGGGTGGGCGAAGCCCGCGGCGTAGAGCGCGGATTTCTGGATCGGGTTGGTCACCACCCCGGCGACCCGGCCGGCCTTCGCCAGCGTCACCGCGTCATCGATGGCGCCGATCACGGCGGGCGCGTTGGCCGGGTCCGGCCGGCCCGGCACCGGCCGGCGGGGCAGGGGGCGGTGGAGGACCGGCAGCGCCGATCCGAACGCCGCCAACGCCTCCTCGGGCGCCGCCACGCGCCGCACAGAGGGGCCCTCGAAGCGTTCGGCGTCGTCCAGCAGCACGAAGGCGGGGCCGCCGGAGGCGCGCAGCGCCCGCCATGCGCCGAGGGCGATCTCGCCGCCGATACCGGCCGGTTCTCCCATCGTCAGGGCGAAGAGCGACATGCGCACCTCTTAGAGCAAATCGCGCCTGGCCGTCTCCGCCCGGCAGGTGCGCCTTCCGGAACAGGCGCCAAGCCGCCCTGAGTTGACCGCATCGTGAAAAGCTTTCGCGCCACCCGTTCAGACCGAGTTCATCTTTACGGCAGAACATTCCTCCGTGAAACTACGGGGGAGGCAGGATATGCCGGTGGTCAGGCACACGGGCCGGTTGCCAGCGAGCATCGCCGAAGGCAGCGGCCCCGGCGACTGGATCGCCGGCCTCGCCCTCAGCGGCGACACGCCGCGCCTCGCCTTTGTCGAAACGGCGGGGCCGATGGCCGCCTTCTTCTCCGCCGCTTGGGACGCCGGCACCGGGCTGGTGACGATCCGGCCGGACGCGCGCCTCGACTTCGAAGCCTTCAGCGAGACGGGAACCTTGCCGCAAGCCGAATTCGCCCTCCGTTTCGTCTTCGACGACGGCTCGGTCCAGGCCGACGGCCCGCGCTTCGGCCTCGGCGTGCTGGACCGGGACGACACGCCGTCCGAAACGCTCTCCTTCGTCAGCGGCGGCACGGTCGCCGCCGGCGCTATCGGCGCCACCATCGGGAAGCTCTCGGTTGGCGATCCCGACTCCGCCGGCCCTTTCTTCTTTTCCTTCGCGCCCGAGGACGAGTGGCGCTTCGAGGTCGTGGACGGCGGCGTCCTCAAGCTGCGCGACGGCATCAGCTTGGGCTGGGACGACCTGCCCGTCCGCCCGGTCCTGATCCAGGTCTCGGACGGCGCGCAGAGCGCCGCCTTCCTGCTCGACGTGTCGGTGACGGAGCCCGACTACGGCCCCGCAGCGCCCTACGCCCCGCCCGTGCTCGCCGGCGGCGAAGCCCCCCGCGCCGGCGGCTTCGTCTTGGCCGGCGGCGGGCACGAAGGCCTGACGACGCGCCCCGCCGCGGACGCCACCGCCGTCACGCCCCACCCCGGCGGCGTCCACCAAGTGCTGCTCGACACCGGCGAGGCGGTCTGGACCGGCCCGGCGGTGGACCGCGTCCGCTTCTCGGACGGCTGGCTCGACCTGTCGGCCGACGGCCCGGCAGCCCACGCCGCGGCGCTCCACCGCGCCATCCTGGCCGAGGACGCCGACGGCGCCGACCTGGCGCCCCTCGTCGCCTCGCTGCGCGCCGGCGCCGGTTGGGTGGAGGTCGCGCGAACCCTCCTGGCGTCGACCCCTTCCTCCCTGGCCGCCCTGGATGACGCCGGCTTCGTCCGCGCGCTCGCCGAAGCCGCGCTCGGCGGCGCCGCGCCCGAATCGAGCACCCTTTCCTTGCACGCCGAGCGCTTGGCCGCCGGGGCCGCGTCCCGCGCCCAGGTCGCGGTGGACCTCGCGCTGTCGCCGGAGGCGTTGGCCGACCTCGCGGAGAACGCCCCCGCCGGGCACTGGGTCGCCGAACCGTTCGACGCCGCCTCCGGCCAGACCGGCCGTCCGGATTTCGAGGATGCTCCGTTCGCCCCGGGCATCGCGCCGCCGACTTGGGCCGGGTGGTTCATGTGACGCCCGGCGGAACTCCGCTTCCGCGCACGCCGGGACGCTCGCGGCGAAGGAGCGGCGGAGATGCATCCGACCGACCGACGCCCGAACCGCGCCTTTCACACCGGAAGCGGCCGGCAAGGGTGGTACGGCTATGAGACGGTGAGGAAGCAATGCGAACCGCCGCCCCTCACGGCGCCGCCGAGTGGGTCTGCTTCAGGCAGCGCAAGGTGAAGCTGGTCCGCGTGTGCCGGACCCCAGGCAGCCGGTACAGCTTGTCCCGCAGCAGCTTCTCGTACCCGGCCGTCCCGCCCACCGCGGCCTTGATGACGTAGTCGTACTCGCCCGTGACCAGCCACGCCTCGATCACCTCGGGCATCTCCGTCACCGCCTGCTCGAACCGCCGCAGTTGCTCGTCGTCGTGCCGCTCCATCATCACCTCTATGATGACCGTGTCCGGCAGCCCGAGCGCCGCTTGGTCCAGGATGGCGACATAGCCCTGGATCACGCCGGCCGCCTCCAGCCGCCGCACCCTGGTCCAGCACGGGGAAGGGGACAGGCCCACCTCCTCGGCCAATTCGGCGTTGGTGAGCCTCGCCCGCTTGTGCAGGGCACGCAGGATGCGGCGGTCGATGGCGTCCATGGGGCCTCCTCAGGCAGAAGCATCTTCTGCCTTTTCGGCGCTGCACAACAAAATTCGGAAACAACCGCTGGAAAACAACGCCTATCCTACCGACACTGGGTGGAGCCTAGGGGAACACCGCGCATGGGCAGCATCAGGCGACCGGACGTCACCCTGGATCAGCGTTGGGAAGCCAAAGGGCAGGTGACGCTGCTCACCGGCATCCAGGCCCTCGTCCAAGTGCCCCTGTTGCAGCACGCGCAGGACGCCGCCCGTGGCTGGAACACCGCGGGCTACATCAGCGGCTACCGCGGCTCGCCGTTGGGTGTCTTCGACAAGGAGCTGCTCAAGCAGGCGAAGCGCCTCCAGGCGGCGAACATAGTGTTCGAGCCCGGCCTGAACGAGGATCTCGCCGCCACCGCCATCTGGGGCAGCCAGCAGGTGCAGTTGCAGCCCCGGCCCAAGCGGGACGGCGTGTTCGGCATCTGGTACGGCAAGGGCCCCGGCGTGGACCGCTCCGGCGACGTGCTCCGCCACGCCAACAGCGCCGGCACCGCGCCGCGCGGCGGCGTGCTGGCCCTCGCCGGAGACGACCCCTCCGCCAAATCCTCCACCGTCACCAACGGCTCCGAGTTCGCCTTCGTGGACCTGGAGATGCCGATGCTCGACCCCTCCGGCGTCGCCGAGGTGCTCGACTACGGCCTGAAGGCGCTGGCGATGTCGCGCTATTCCGGCCTCTGGGTCGGCATGAAGTGCGTCGCCGAGACCATGGACGGCGCCGCCACCCTCCGCCTCGACCCCGACGCTTACGGTACGCGCGAACCCGCCGGCTTCCTCCTGCCGCCCGACGGCGTCCACATCCGCCCCGGCGACACGCCGATCGCCCAGGAGGCCCGCCTGCGCGGGGTGAAGCTGCCCGCCGCCGTCGCCTTCGCCGGCGCCAACGGCATCGACCGCATGGTGGTGGACGGCCCGAACGCCCGCTTCGGCATCGTCGCCCGCGGCAAGGCCTACACGACGCTCCGCCAAGCCATGCGCGACGCCGGCATCTCCGACGCCATGGCCCGCGACCTCGGCCTCCGCCTCTGGAAGGTCGGCCTCGCCTGGCCGCTGGACACCGAAGCCGCCCGCGCCTTCGCCCACGGCCTGGAAGAGGTGCTGGTGGTCGAGGACCGCCGCGCCCTCCTCGAACCCCAGCTCCGCGACGCCCTCTACCATTTGTCCGAAAGGCCCCGCGTCGTCGGCAAACGCGACGAAAACGGCCGCCCGCTGCTCTCCGAGCTGACGGAACTCGACGCCGGGCAGGTGCTGCACGCCTTGTCGCGCCGGCTCCCCGAAGGCTTCCAAACCGAGCAGATGCGCGCCCGTTTGTCCGAATTGGACGCCCTGGAGCGCGGCCTCGCCGCGCCTCTGCACGACCGCGCGCCCTACTTCTGCCCCGGCTGCCCGCACAACACCTCGACGCGCGTGCCGGAGGGCAGCCAAGCCCTGGCCGGCATCGGTTGCCATTACCTCGCACGCTTCATGGGCCGCGAAACCGAAGCCTTCACCCAAATGGGCGGCGAGGGCACGCCTTGGCTCGGCATGAAGGACTTCGTCGAGGACGGGCACATCTTCGCCAACATGGGCGACGGCACCTACACCCACTCCGGCAGCCTCGCCGTCCGCGCCGCCGTCGCCGCCAAGGCGACCATCACCTTCAAGATCCTGGTCAACGGCGCCGTCGCCATGACCGGCGGCCAGACGCCCGAGGGCGAGATGGGCGTGCCGGGGATCGCGGCGCAGATGGCCGCCGAGGGCGTGGCCGGCATCGCGCTGGTCTCCGACGACCCGGACCGCCACCGCGGCACGGCCGGGATGCCGAAGACGATCACCTACCACCACCGCTCCGAACTGGACCAGGTGCAGCGCCGGCTCCGCGAGACGCCCGGCGTCACCGTGCTGATCTACGACCAGGAGTGCGCCACCGAGCGCCGCCGCAAGCGCAAGCGCGACCTGGCGCCCAAGGCCACCCGCCGCGCCGTCATCAACACTCGCGTCTGCGAGGACTGCGGCGACTGTTCCCGCGCCTCCAACTGCCTCGCGGTGGAGCCGGTGGAAACCGAGTTCGGCCGCAAGCGCCGCATCGACCAGAGCGCCTGCAACCAGGACTTCTCCTGCGTCGAGGGCTTCTGCCCCTCCTTCGTCACCCTGGAAGGCGCCGAGCCCGCGAAGCCGGCCCGGAAGGCGCTCGCCCCGGTGGGCGACCTGCCGGAACCGACGCTGCCCGAGCCGCGCGAGGACGGCGCCTGGAACATCCTGCTCGCCGGCGTCGGCGGCCAGGGCGTCACCGCGCTCTCCGCCATCCTCGGCATGGCCGCGCACCTCGAAGGGCGCCCGGTCCGCTCCGTGGACATGCTCGGCCTCGCGCAGAAGGGCGGCGGCGTCTACGCGCAGCTCCGCGTCGGCCGCCCCGGCGCGCCGCAGGAGAGCATCGCCGCCGCGCGCATCGGCGCCGGCCAGACGGACCTCCTGGTGTCGGCCGACATGGTGGTGGCGCACGGGCGCACGGCGCGGCCGCTGCTCGGCCCGGGGCGCACCGTCGCGGTGCTGAACGCCGATCTGGCGCCTACCGCGCAGTTCGTGCTGGACACCTCCACCAAGTACGACACCGCCGGCATGGTGGCCTCCGTCGGCGCCGCCTGCCGCGAGGTGGTGGCGCTGCCCGCCGCGGCGCAGGTGTCCGAGGCGCTGGGCGACCTGATCTACCTCAACGTCTACCTGCTCGGCATCGCCTACCAACGCGGCCTGGTCCCGGTCTCCGCCGAGGCCATCAACCGCGCCCTGGAGCTGAACGGCACCGCGATCGAGCGCAACAAGGAGGCCTTCGCCGCCGGCCGCGCCGCCGCGCTGGCCGAACCCTCGGCCGCCCCCACCACGCCGGAAGCCGAGACGCTGGACGCCCTCGTCGCCCGCCGCGTTTCCGACCTCACGGCGTACCAGAGCGCCCGCTACGCCAAGGGCTACGCCGACTTCGTGGCGCGCGTCCGCGCCGCCGAGGCCGCGGCGGTGCCTGGCCAGGGGCGCCTCAGCCGCGCCGTCGCCATCCAGCTCTACCGCCTGATGGCCTACAAGGACGAGTACGAAGTCGCCCGCCTGCACAGCCTGTCGGAGTGGCGCGAACAGCTCGCCAAAGGCTTCACCGGCACCCGCAAGGTCGAGATGCACCTCGCCCCGCCGCTGCTCGCCAAGCGCGACCCGGTGACGGGTGTGCCGCGCAAGATGCGCTTCGGCCCCTGGATGCTCCGCGCCATGGGCCTGCTGCGGCACGGCAAGGCCCTCCGCGGCACGCCGCTCGACCCCTTCGGCCACACCGAAGAGCGCCGGACCGAGCGCCGCCTGCCCGACGAGTTCCGCGCCGGCATCGAGGCCTGGCTCGCCGAGCCGGACCCCGCCGACCACGCGCGCATCTGCGAATGGGCCGAGGCCTGGGCGGGCGTGAAGGGTTTCGGCCACATCAAGGCTCGCAACCTCGCCACCGTGCGGGAGCGGCTGGCGGCGCTGGCCGAGCCGCGGCGGACGGTGCCCGAAGCAGCCCCGCCGCCGCTGCCCCTCGCGGCGGAGTAGTGCCAGCGGGGCCGGGGGCGCCTACCGCGGCGCCGAAACGGCGCGGGCGGAAAGCGTGACCGTGTCGCTGTCCGCCGCCGCCTCCGCGCCCCGGGCGCTGAGATGGTGGTCCAAGCGGAGCACGCGGGCGCGCTCGGGCCGGCTGAAGCGGCCCGGTTGCACCAGCAGCATCTGTCGCGTCCGCACACCGCCGGCCGGAGCCAACGACGGCGTCAAGCGCGTGATGGACGCGCCGTCCTCCTCCAGGGCCTGCGGAAGCCTGGAGAACGCGGACTCGACCAGGAGCAGGTCCACGCCTTGCGCGCGCAGCTCACAGGTCGAGGTCGCCTCGTCCCAAACCAGCACGGCGCCGCCGACCTCCTCCGTACCGCGCCACGCCTCGCCGCCCTCCGGCAGCGCGACGACGGCCCCGCCCGCACCCTCCCGCGGCGGAGCCCCGGCCGCGACCGGTGCGAACTCCAGGCGCCTGGCCGCCCGCCGCACGGCGTTGCGGGCGGGCTCGGCGCAGGCGGCGTTGAACGTCTCGACCAGCGCGGCGGAGGGCGAGCGGCGCTGCATCTGCTCCAAGGTCAACTCCGGCGCGGCAGGCGCCGCTGCCGCGGCGGCGAGNCTGCCGCGGCGGCGAGGACCGCGGCCAGAGCCGAGGCGCCGCCGGGCGCCGGGTCATTCGCCGCCGCCGAGGTGGGCGTGGCGGACGGGGCGGAGGGCGCCGCTGGCGCCGCCGCGGGTGGCGCGTTCGGCGTCGTGGCCGGCGCTCGCGCGGCTTGGGCGGGGCCGGTTTCCGGCGCGCCGCCTTCCCTGGTGCACCCGGCGGCCGCGGCCAGGGCGGCCAGGGCAAAGAGCGCCGCGGTGCCGGGTAGCGGCGGCAGCCGGCGGCGGGGTCGGGCGGTGTACATGCGCGTTTCCATACCACGTCGGGCGGGGGCGGCGCCGCGGCTGGACGGCGCCGCCCCCGCCCGCTGAAATGCCGGAAGGAGAGGACCGCCGCCATGCCGCTCGACACCGCAAACGGCCCCGCCGCGTTCGAACTGCCCGACACGACGCGGGAATTGGGCGAGACCGCGCTTGCCTTTGCGCAGAAGACGCTCGCGCCCAAGGCCCTTGAGTGGGACCAAGCCCGGCACTTCCCGGTGGAGGAGATGCGGGAAGCGGCGGCGCTCGGCATGGCTGCCTTGTACGTGCGGGAGGAGAGCGGCGGCGCCGGCCTGACGCGCCTGGACGCCGCCGTGGTGTTCGAAGCCCTGGCGACCGGCTGCCCCACCGTCGCGGCCTACCTCTCCATCCACAACATGGTTGCCTGGATGATCGACCGCTTCGGCGACGACGCCCAGCGCGCGCGCTGGCTGCCGGAGCTGGTGCCGATGCGCTTGGTCGCCTCCTACTGCCTCACCGAGCCGGGCTCCGGCTCGGACGCCGCGGCGCTGCGGAGCCGGGCGCGGCGCGACGGCGACGGTTGGGTGCTGGACGGCGCCAAGCAATTCATCTCCGGCGCCGGCGCCTCCGACCTGTACCTGTCGATGATCCGCACCGGCGGCGAGGGGCCGGGCGGCGTCTCCGCCTTCCTGGTGCCGAAGGACGCGCCCGGCGTCTCCTTCGGCGCCAACGAGCGCAAGATGGGCTGGAACGCGCAGCCGACGCGCACCGTGCTGTTCGACGGCGCGCGGGTGCCGGCCGACGCGCTGCTCGGCGAGGAAGGGCAGGGGTTCCGCTTCGCCATGGCCGGCCTCGACGGCGGGCGGCTGAACATCGCCGCCTGCTCCCTCGGCGGCGCGCAGGCGGCGCTGGACAAGGCCCTGGCCTACGTCCAGGAGCGCCGCGCCTTCGGCAAGGCGATCTCAGACTTCCAGAACACGCAATTCAAGCTCGCCGACATGCGCACCGAGCTGGAAGCGGCGCGGTGCCTGCTGTGGCGCGCCTGCGGCAAGCTGGACGCGCGCGCGCCGGACGCGACGGCCTTCTGCGCCATGGCCAAGCGCTTCGTCACCGACACCGCCCACAAGGTCGCCGACGACGCGCTGCAACTGCTCGGCGGCTACGGCTACCTCGCCGAGTACGGCATCGAGAAGATCGTCCGCGACCTCCGCGTCCACCGCATCCTGGAGGGTACCAACGAGATCATGCGGGTGATCATCGCGCGCCAGATGCTCGGCGCCGGCCGCTGATGATCCTTCACGGCTACTTCCGCTCCTCCGCCGCTTGGCGGGTGCGGATCGCGCTGAACCTCAAGGGCCTGACGGCGGAGCACCGCCCGCACCACCTGCGCCGAGGCGAGCACCGGGACGCCGGTTACATGCGGCTGAACCCGCAAGGGCTGGTGCCGGCGCTGGAACTCGACGGCGGCGGCGCGGTGCTGACCCAGTCGCTCGCCATCTGCGAGTACCTGGACGAAACCCACCCCGAGCCGCCGTTGTTGCCGCGCGAGCCGCTGGGGCGTGCCCGCGTGCGCGCCTTCGCCCAGGCCATCGCCTGCGACATCCACCCGGTGCAGAACCTGAAGGTGCTGAACCGCCTCGCCGCGCTCGGCCTCGACCAGGACGCGCGCAACACCTGGGCGCGGGAGGTGATCGCGGAGGGGCTCGCCGCGTGCGAGGCGCTACTTGCCGAAGGCGGCGGGCGCGGCAGGTTCTGCTTCGGCGACCGGCCGGGCCTCGCGGACCTCTGCCTCGTGCCGCAGCTCCAAAACGCCCACCGCTTCGGCGTGGACCTCGGGCCGGTGCCGCGTCTCTTGGCTGTGGAGGCGGCCTGCGCCGAACTGCCGGAGTTCCAGGCGGCGGCGCCGGAGCGGCAACCGGACGCGGAATAAACTTGCCGCCCGACCGCCGTTTGGGCGATCGTGCCGGGATCATGCACCGGCGGTTTCCATCCCTGGCCTTGGCGGCGGCCCTGCTCGCCCTCCCTGTCAGGGCGGGCGCGCAGACCCGGGGCGCCATCGTCGTGCCTGCGGACGCGGCCGTGGTGGTCCCGCCCCGCGGCGCGCCCCAGGCGATGCCGCGGATCGCGGCGTCGCGCCCCGCGGGGCAGCGGCCTCGGTTGCCGCCGATGGAGCCGGCGCGGGAGGAGGGCGGCGGCCTCGGCCTCAGCGCCGCCGGGACGGTCGCGGGCGTGCTGCTGCCGGCCATCGCGGCGGCGGCCCTGACGGCCGTGCTCTCCGATGGCGGCGGCACCGGCCAACGCGGCGCATCGGGGCCGGCGCGGACGCGGTAGCCGGGCAGCGGGCCGGGGTCGGCCCGCCGCCGAGCCCGTCAGACGTTGGCGCCCCCGATCACGCCGCCGAAGCGCTCCCAGGTGCTCCCGTTCCAACGCGCGAGCTGCATCTGGCGGATCGGGTGGTAGTTGGTCGGGCTGGTGCTCACCCGGATGCCCGGCAGCAGGGTCGGCACCTCCAGGTCCCGGATGTTGGTCGCCTGCTTCATGATGTTCTCGCGGGAGAAGTCGTTCCCGCATTGCCGGAGCACGTGCTCCATGGTCTTGGAAACGCCGTAGGCGAAGACGTAGCTGCCGTCGTTGAGGTCGGCGTCCGGCATGTGGCGGCGCATGAAGTCCCGCCACTCGTTCATGCCTGGGTCGTCGCGCCACGCCGGGTCGGTCTGGTCCTTCACGTAGGTGGAAGTGATGATGCCGACCCCCTTCTCCGGCCCGGCCGGCTGCATCACGGTGGCGACCGAGATGGAGACGTTGGTGAGGTAGTGGAGCGCCGGCCTCCAGCCGATGTCGTGGACCTTGCGGATGGTCTGGGCCGCGAATTTCGGCGTGGTGGCGGTGAGCAGCGCGTCCGCGCCGCCGGCCTGGAGCGAAACCACCTGCGAGTCGATGGTGGGGTCCGTCACCTCGTGCGACACCGCCCGGACCATCCGGTCGTAGCGGTCGCCGAGGATGTCGCGCACGCCGACCAGATAGTCCTTGCCGAAATCGTCGTTCTGGTAGAGCAGCGCCAGCTTGGCGTCCGGCTTCTGCTCCAAGAGGTGCTTCATGTAGATCTGCGCCTCGGTCCGGTAGCTGGGCTGCCAGCCGATGGTCCAGGGCGTCTCCTGGTGGTTGCCCCACTTGTCTGCGCCCGTGGACAGGAAGAGGTGCGGCACCTTGCGCTGGTTCATGTAGCGCACGATGGCCGAGTTGGTCGGCGTGCCGAGGGGATTGAACAGGAAGGCAACGCGGTCCTGCTCCACCAGCCGCCGCGCCTGCTCCACCGTCTTGGGCGGGCTGTAGCCGTCGTCGTAGGTGATGAAATTGATCTTGCGCCCGGCGATGCCGCCGGCGTCGTTCAACGCCTTGAAGTAGGCCTGTTCCAGCCGCCCGATCACCCCGTAGGCCGAGGCCGGGCCGCTGTAGGGCATGATGTTGCCGATCTTGATCTCCGTCGCGGTGACGCCCGGCGTCGATTGGGCGCCCGCGAAGCGGGGCGCGGCCATCGCTGCCGCGGAAGCGGCGAGGAACGTGCGGCGGTTCAGCATGGGGCCTTGTCCTCCCTGGGAAAACGGGGCGCCGGGGCCTAGACCTGCGCGCCCTCGATGATGCTGCCGAAGCGCTGCCACGACCTGCCGTCCCAGCGCTGGAGCTGCATCTGGCGGATCGGGCTGAAGTTCGTGGGGCTGGTGCCGACCTTGATGCCGGGCAGCAGGGTCGGGGCCTCCAGCGCCGAGATGTTCGACGCCTGGCGCATCACGTTCTCCCGCGACAGGTCGTTCCCGCACTGCCGGAGCACGTGGATCATCGTGGTGCCGGCGCCGTAGGCGTAGGTGTAATTGTTGTCTCCCAGTTCACCGTCGGGGACGTACTTGCGCATGAACTCGCGCCACTCGTTCATGCCGGGGTCGTCGGCCCAGGCCGGGTCGCCCTGGTCCTTGCGGTAGTCGGAGGTGATGACGCCGATGCCCTTTTCGGCGCCGGCCGGCTGCATCACCACCGAGCCGGAGATGGACACGTTGGTCATGAAGAACATCGGCTTCCAACCGATGTCGTGGACGCGGCGGATCGCCTGGGCGGCGAAGCGCGGCGTGATGCCGCAGACGAGCACCTCGGCGCCGGTCGCGGCGAGGCTCACGATCTGCGAGTCGATGGTGGGGTCCGTCGCCTCGTGCGAGACCGCGCGCACCGCGCTGTCGAAGCGCGGGCCGAGCACGTCGCGCAGGCCGTTCACGTAGTCCTTGCCGAAGTCGTCGTTCTGGTAGAGCAGCGCCACGCGGGCGTTGGGCTTCTCCGCCGTGAAGTGCTTGGCGTAGATCTGCGCCTCGGTGCGGTAGGAGGGCTGCCAGCCCATCGTCCACGGGTACTCTTTCGGGTTGGACCACTTGTCGGCGCCGGTGGCGAGGAACAGGTGCGGCACCTTGCGCTGGTTGACGTAGCGGTGGATGGCGCTGTTGGTCGGCGTGCCGAGCTGGTTGAACAGGAAGGCGACGCGGTCCTGCTCCACCAGGCGCCGGGTCTGCTCCAGCGTCTTGGGCGGCGCGTAGCCGTCGTCGTAGACGAGGAAGTTCACCTTGCGGCCGTTCACGCCGCCTTCGTCGTTCAGCCGCTTGAACATGCCCGACAGGGCGCGGGAGATGACGCTGTAGGAGGAGACCGGCCCGCTCAGCGCGTTGGTGCTGCCGATGCGGACCTCGTTCGCGGTGACGCCGGGCGCTTCCTGCGCCGGGGCGATGTTGGGGGCCGCCAGCACGCCGGCGGCGCCGGCCAGGAGCGAGCGTCGGGTCGTCATTGTGGGCATGGGCGTTCGCCTCCCGGTGGTCGTCATCGGCGCCAACGCGCCGCCAGCCGGCGCAGGAGTCCCGCGAAGCCGTCCGGCAGCACGAACAGGAACCCGATCAGGATGGCGCCGTAGATCACGCCCGGCGCCGCCTTGGAGATCTCCTCGGCGAGGTTCGGCACGAACAGCACGAACAGCCCGCCGAAGATCGAGCCGAGGATGGAGGCCACGCCGCCGACGACCATGCCGACGAAAAGGCTGATCGAAACGGCGAAGGTGAAGCTGTCGGGCGCCACGAATTCGATCGCCACCGCGCCGAGCGAGCCGGCGACGCCGGTGATCATGGCGCTGACCGCGAAGGCGCGCGTCTTCAGGGAGGCGATGTCCATGCCCATCGCTTCGGCCGCGGTCGGGTTGTCGCGGATCGCCATCAGGGCGCGGCCGATCCGGCTGCGGATGAGGTTCCAGGCCAGGAAGAACAGCGCCGCGGAGACGATCAGCGCCACCAGGTACATCCACTGGTCGGCGTTCAGCGGCAGCCAGGAGGGCGGGTCCGGCTTCACCAGGAACAGCCCCTGCACGCCGCCGGTCCAGTCCTCGATGGCCTTGTGCTTCAGGATCTGCGGCACCGCGACGGCGAGCGAGAAGGTGGTCAACGCGAGGTACAGCCCTCCCAGCCGCAACGCCGGGAACCCGACCAGGAAGCCGAGCCCGGCGCAAACCGCGGCGGAGACGGGCAGGGTGGCCCAGAACGACCAGTCGCCGTGCGACATCAGGACGGCGGTGCAGTAGGCGCCGACCGCGTAGAAGGCGCCGTGGCCGAGCGAGATCTGCCCGTTGTAGCCGGTGACGACGTTCAGCCCGAGCACGGCCAGCGCCATGATGACGGCCATGGTGAGCTGGAAGAGCTGAAAGCTCTCCAGCGCGAACATCGGCACCAGCGCCACCGCCGCGCCTAGCGCGAGGATGGCGCCGAGCTGCCAAGCCGGCAGGGCCGGCCGCGCCGCCTCCTGCACCAGGACCGGCGTGGCGGGGACGTCCTCGGTGGCGCTCATCGCGGCGGCTCCTCAGACCCGGCTCAGGACGACGCGGCCGAACAGGCCCGAAGGCTTGACGACCAGCACGCCTATGATGATCGCCAGCGCCACGGTGAGCTTCAGCTCCGTGCCCACGACGTAGGCGCCGGCCAGGTTCTCCAAGACTCCCACGGCGAAGCCGCCGATCACCGCGCCCATCGGGTTGTCGATGCCGCCGAGCAGGGCGCCCGCGAAGGCGTAGAGCAGGATGCCGAGCATCATGGTGGGGTCGAGAAACACCACCGGCGCCACCATCATGCCCGCGACCGCGCCCACGGCGGCGGCGAGGCCCCAGCCCAGCGCCAGCATCCAACCGACCCGGATGCCGACCAGCCGCGACGACACCGGGTTGTAGGCGGCGGCGCGCATGGCGAGGCCGAGCGGCGTGTGGCGGAAGAACAGGTACACCAGCAGCAGCACCGCGAGCGTCACCACCGTCGAGCCCAGCTCGTGCCCGGAAACGAGGCCGCCGAACAGCAGGCCCTCGCTCTCGAACGGGCTCGGGAAAACCTTGGTGGTGTAGCCGAACACCCAGCCGGTCGCGTTGCCGACGATCAGCAGCAGGCCGATGAAGACGCCCACATGCGTCAGCACCGGCGCGTTCTGCACCGGCCGCATCAGCAAGCGCTCGATCGCAACGCCGAGGGCGAAGGAGATCACGACCGTCAGGACGAAGGCGATCCAGTACGGGAACCCGGCCTGGATCAGGCTGAGCGCTATGAAGGTGGAGAAGGTCGCCATCTCGCCTTGCGCGAAGTTCACGTGGTGCGTCGCCTGGTAGATCATCACCAGTGCGAGGGCGACGGAGGCGTAGATGCCGCCCGTGGCGATGCCGGCGACGATCTGGTGCGGGAGGCCTTCCATGCGCTTCCCTTCAGTAGCCGAGGTACGAGCGGCGTATCGACTCGTCCTGGCGGATGTCGGCGGCCGGGCCGGAGACGACGATGCGGCCGGTTTCGAGCAGGTACGCCCGGTCGGCGAAGTCGAGCGCCAGGCTGGCGTTCTGCTCCACCAGCAGGATGGAGACGCCCTGCTCCTCGCGGATGCGGCGCATGATGGAAAAGATCTCCTGCACCACCAGCGGCGCGAGGCCGAAGGAAGGCTCGTCCAGCAGCAGCAGGCGCGGCCTCAGCACGAGGGCGCGCGAGATCGCCAGCATCTGCTGCTCGCCGCCGGAGAGCGTGCCGGCCTGTTGCTTGAAGCGCTGCTTGAGGCGCGGGAAGTAGCCGAAAACGCGCTCGAAATCCGCCTCCACCCCGGCCTTGTCGCGGCGGGTGTAGGCGCCGAGGCGCATGTTCTCCTCGACGGTCAGCTCCATGAAGGTGCCGCGCCCGTCGGGCACGTGGGCGACGCCGCGCCGCGCGATCTCCTCCGTGGCGAGGCCGTCGATCCGATCGCCGGCGAGGCGGAGTGCGCCGCCGGTGCGGACCATGCCGCTGACGGCGCGGAGCGTCGTGGTCTTGCCCGCGCCGTTCGCGCCGAGCAGGGCGGAAACGCCGCGCTCCTCCACCGCGAAGTCGATGCCGTGCAGCACCGCTGTCTGGCCGTAGCCGGCGGTGAGGCCCTCCGCCTCAAGCAGCGCGGCCATGCTGCACCGCCTCCTCGCCCAGGTAGGCCCGGATCACCTCCGGATCGGCCCGCACCTCCGCCGGCGTGCCGTCCGCGATCTTCTTGCCGAAATCGAGCGCGACCACCTTGTCGGAGACGCGCATCACGAGGTTCATGTGGTGCTCGACCAGCAGGATCGAGAGCGAGAAGCGTTCGCGGATGTCCAGCAGCAGGCCCGCCAGCCCGTCCACCTCCGAATGGTTCAGCCCGCCCGCCGGCTCGTCCAGCAGCAGCAGCTTCGGCTCGCCGATGAGCGCGCGCGCCATCTCCACCCGCTTCTGCGTGCCGAAAGGCAGCGCCGCGACCGGCACCCCGGCGACGCCGGCGAGGTCCAGCATGGACAGCAGGGGGCGGAGGCGCTCTTCGGCTTCCTCCTCCTCGCGCCGGGCCGAGGCCAAGCGGAAGGCGGCCGCGGCGAAGCCGCTCTTCCCGCGGGAGTGCGCGCCGGCCAGCACGTTGTCGCGCACCGAAAGGGTGCGGAACAGCGCCAGGTTCTGGAAGGTCCGGCCGATGCCCATGCCGGCCATGCGGTGGCGCGGCGCGCCGGTGATGTCCTGCCCCTCGAAGGCGATGCGGCCGGCGGTGGGCCGGTAGATGCCGCTGATGCAGTTGAAGAGCGTGGTCTTGCCGGCGCCGTTCGGCCCGATGAGGCCGCAGATGCTGCGCCGGCCGACCTCGAAGGAGACGCCGCCCACGGCGGTGACGCCGCCGAAGCGCATCACCACCTCGCCAACCTTGAGCAGGGCGGACACCGCCGCGGAGCCTCAGGCCGCCGGCCGTCGGGCGGGCCATAAGGAAGCCCCCGTCCCGACCACGCGCACCGGCCTTGTCCGCGGCTGTCGAGCCGTGCCCCGCATAACGCCTGCCCTCCCTGCCGCCCGTCGGCGCGGGCGTTCTCGGCGGCCCGGGCGGCGCCGTCCCTTCAGGAACGGTACCACGCCGGGCCGCGTCGACACATCAAGGGGGCCGGCCGCGGTCTTGGCAAGGGCCAAACCGGGCCGGGTCGCACGGCCCGCCCAGGCGTCAGGCGAGGGGCGTCAGCCGGGGCTGCCGCGCTCGCCGCCGCTGCCGCCGCGCAGGCGGAGCGGCACGAAGCGCTGGCCCTGCTGGCTCTCGACCAGGAAGAGCACGGTCGCGCGGTTCTGCTGGCGAAGCTGCGCCAAGCGCCGTTGCAGCTCGTCCGGCGTGTTGACCCGCTCTTGCTGGACCTCCACCACCACGTCGCCGGGGCGGAGTTCCCGCTCCGCCGCCGGGCTGTTCGGCGCCACCTCGACGATGACCACGCCGCGCTGGTCCGGCTTCAAGCCGAAGCGCTCCCGCGTTTCCGCCGAGAGCGGTGCCACCCGCAGGCCAAGGCCGGTGAGTTCGGTCGGGCGCGCGCCCTGTTGCGGGCCGGGTGTGGCGGCGGCCTGCTGCGGCTCGGCCGGCAACTCGCCCACGGTCACGGACACCGTTTGCTCGCGGCCGTCGCGCCAAACCACCACGGGGACTTCGCGGCCCACCGGCGTTTCGGCGACGATGCGCGGCAGGTTCCGCATCTCCCGGACGTCCTGGTTGTTGAAGCGCAGCACCACGTCGCCGTTGCGGATGCCGCCCTTGGCCGCCGGCCCGTCCTCCTGCACGCGAGCCACCAGCGCGCCGCGCGAGCCGTTGGGCAGGCCGAGGCTCTCGGCGATCTCGTCCGTGAGCTGCTGGATGTTCACGCCCAGCCAGCCACGGCGCACCTTGCCGCCGTCCTGGAGCTGGGCGACGATGTTGCGCGCGAGGTTGGACGGGATGGAGAAGCCGATGCCGATCGACCCGCCTGTGGGCGAGTAGATGGCGGTGTTGATGCCCACCACCTCGCCTTGCAGGTTGAACAGCGGCCCGCCGGAATTGCCGCGGTTTATGGCGGCGTCCGTCTGGATGAAGTCGTCGTAGTTGCCCTGGCCGATGTTGCGGCCCCGGGCGGAGACGATGCCCGCGGTGACGGAGCCGCCGAGGCCGAACGGGTTGCCGATCGCCACCACCCAGTCGCCCACTTGGGCGTTGTCGGAATCGCCGAACTTCACCGCGGTCAGCGGCTTGTCGGTCTTGATGCGCAGCACCGCGAGGTCCGTGCGCGGGTCCGTGCCCAGCAGCTCGGCGCGGATGGAGGTGTTGTCCTGGAGGATGACGTTGATTTCGTCCGCGCCGTCGATGACGTGGTTGTTCGTCACCACGATGCCGGAGGCGTCCAGGATGAAGCCCGAGCCGAGCGACTGGCCACGGCGCCGCTGCTGCTGCGGCGGCCCTTCCGGGCCCGGGCCGCCAGGGGCGCCGGGCCGGTTGCGGAAGAACTCGCGGAAGAATTCCTCGAAGGGGCTGCCCGGGGGCGCTTGCGGCACGTCCGGCGCGTCCGGCCGGTTGGCGCGGGCCGGGGCGGCCTGCGAGGTGGAGATGTTCACCACCGCCGGGAGGAGCTGCCGCGCGAGCGGCGCGAAGCTCGGCGGCGTGTCGCGCATCGGCGTCGGCTGCGGCGAGTTCTGGCCCGGCGGCGGCGAAGCGGCGGGCGGCGCCGGGAGGGGGGAAATCTGCTGTTGCGCCGGCGCCGGCGCCGGGGCTTGCGCCAGGACCGGGCCGAGGGGCAGCGCGGCCGCCGCGAGCAGGGCCAAAGCCGTTGGGGTGGAACGCATGGCGAGAACCTCGATGCTGGAGCGGACCGGGCCCGTGTTGCCCACCGAGGGAACGCGGGCCCGGTGGGGATGTTGCCGGCGCGGCCGGGGGGCGCCGCCGGCGCCGCCCGTCGTCGCCACGACGGGCTCCTATCGCGGAGCCGCCGCCGGTCGGGGAGGCGATGCGCCGCCGTTGGCGCCGGGCGTGGGGATGGTGCGGAAGTAGCGGAAGAAGTCCGAGTCCGGGCTGAGCAGCATCCGGGTTTCGCCGTCGGAGAACGCTTCCCGCCACGCCTGCATGGTGCGGTAGAACTGGAAGAACTCGGGGTCGCGCTGGAAGGCTTCGGCGAAGATGGCGATGGCCACCTGCTCGCCTTCGCCGCGCAAGGTTTGCGCCTTGGCCTGGGCTTCCGCCAGCAGCACCGTACGGTCCCGGTCGGCGGAGGCCACGATGCGTTGCGCCGCTTCGGCGCCGCGCGCGCGCACCTCCCGCGCCACGCGCTCGCGTTCGGATTGCATGCGCGCGAGGATGGCTTGGGTGTTCCCCTCCGGCAGGTCGGCGCGGCGGAGGCGGACGTCCACCACCTCGATGCCGAGGTCCTGCGTGTCCGAAGCCACCCGCTGCCGGATCTCGCCCATGATCCGGGCGCGTTCGGCCGAGAGCACGGCCGGCAGGGTCTCGTTGGCGAGCGCGCCGCGCAGCGCCGAGGTGACGCTCGGCTCCAGGCGGGAGCGGATGCCGGCCTCCGTCGCGCCCACGGTCTGGAAGAAGCGGAGCGGGTCGGTGATGCGGTAGCGCGTGAAGGCGTCCACCACCAGCCGGCGCTGGCTGCCGAGCACGACTTCCTGCGCCGACGAGTCGAAGTCCAGCAGGCGCCGGTCGAAGGCGATCACGGTCTGGATGAAGGGCAGCTTCCAGTGCAGCCCGGGTTCGCGGATCACCCGCACCGGCTCGCCGAATTGCGTGACGAGCACCTGCTGCGTCTGATGCACGGTGAAGGCCGAGGACGCCAGCAGCACCACGGCGACGGCGCCGGCCACGGCGAGGGCGAGAAGGCGGTTCATCGCGGCGACCCCGTGGCGTTACGGGCCGCCGGCAGCGCCGGCGCCGCCGTGGCGGAGGGGCTCTGCTGCGGTCGGGCCGGCTGCGCCGGCCGGTTCTGCTCGTTCAGTTGGAGGAAGGGCACCAAGCCCTGGACCTTGTCGTCTATGACGACCTTCGGGTTGCGGCGCAGGATCTCTTCCATGGTTTCGAGGTAGATGCGGCGCATGGTCACGTCCTGCGCCTGCTGGTACGCCGACAGCACCGAGATGAAGCGCTGGGCTTCGCCGCGGGCGCGCGCTTCCTGGCTGTCGCGGAAGCCTTGCGCTTCCTGGATCATGCGTTCCGCTTCGCCGCGCGCGCGCGGGATGATGTCGTTGCGGTAGGCCTCGGCCTCGTTGCTCGCCCTGTCGGCGTCGGCGCTGGCACGCTGCACGTCGCGGAAGGCCTCCACCACGGCCGCCGGCGGCTGGCCGCCCGAGAGTTGGACCTGGCTGATGCGGACGCCGGCCCGGTACTGGTCCAGGATCGCCTGCGTGCCCTGCATGACCTGCGTCTCGATTTGCGTGCGCGCCTGGGTCAGCACGGCCTCGATCGGGGTTCGTCCGATGACCTCGCGCATCATGCTCTCGGCCGCCGACCGGATGGTGGCCTCGGGGTTGCGCGTGTTGAACAGGTAGGCGGCGGCGCCGTCGAGCCCGGGGCTGATCTGCCAGCGCACCACGAAGTCGATGTCCACGATGTTCTCGTCGCCGGTCAGCATCGAGCTTTCTTCCGGCACGTCGCGCGACGTCGCGGTGCGGAGCTGCGTCGTCTCGCCGGAGCGGAAGCCGATGTTGAGGAGGTTCTGCGTGGTGACGCGCGGCGTCAGCGCCGTCTCGATCGGCCAGGGCCAATGGTAGTTCAGGCCGGGCGTGGCGCGGCGGTGGTAGGCGCCGAAGCGCAGCACCACGCCTTCCTCGTCGGGCTGCACGCGGTAAACGCCGCTGGCGAGCCACACCAGGAGCAGGAGCCCGCCCAAAGCGAGCAGGCCGCGGCCGCCACCACCGCCGCCGGCGGGCAGGACGCGGCGCAAGGAGGCTTGCGCCTGCCGGATCAGGTCATCGAGGTCCGGCCCGCGTCCGCCACCAGGGGGGCCGGGCGGGGGCGTGCCCCACGGGCCGCCCGGGCGCGGATTGCCCCACGGGCTGGGCCCGCCATTGTTCAACGCCATGGTTCCTGTGCCGGCCTCCGCCGCTGCCCGCTGCTCGATCTCGGTCCGGCCGCACCTGGGCAGGGGTGGATGCGCCGGCTGCGCCCGGCCATATGACACGCCAGGCCGGGTCGCGGTACCCGACGCGGGCGACGTTCCCCGGTCGGGGCCGATATTGTTGGATGCAGAAGGTTTTTCAAGCTATGGGCGAGGATCTGGTCGAGGCGGTCCGCAGGGCCCTGGCCGCCGTGAGCGACCCGGCGACGGGGCGCGGCGTCGTCGAATCGGGCATGGTCCAGGGCTTGTCGGCCCGTGACGGGCTGGTGCAGTTCGCCCTTTCCGTGCCGCGCGAGCGGGCGCGGGAGATGGAGCCGCTGCGGCAGGCGGCGGAGCGCGCGGCGGCCGCGGTGCCCGGCGTGTTGAGCGCGACGGCGGTGCTGACGGCCCATCGCGGCGAAGCGGCGGAGCAGAAGCCCGCCATTGCCGCGAGGCCGCAGCCGGGCCCGCAAGCCGGCCGGGCGGCGAGGGGCGGCCCGGCGGGGCAGGGGGCCATGCTGCTCCCGGACGTTTCGAAGATCGTCGCCGTCGCATCCGGCAAGGGCGGCGTGGGCAAGTCGACCACCGCGGTGAATCTCGCCGTGGCGCTGGCCGCGCAAGGGCTGCGCGTCGGTTTGCTGGACGCCGACATCTACGGCCCCTCCCTGCCGCAGATGCTCGGCGCGCGGGAGCGGCCGCGCACGGAAGGCCAGCGCATCATCCCGCTCCGGCGCTGGGGGCTGCTGGCCATGTCCATCGGCTTCCTGGTGGACGAGGAGACGCCGATGATCTGGCGCGGCCCGATGGTGATGGGGGCGTTGGAGCAGATGATGGGCCAGGTGGAGTGGGGGGCGCTCGACGTGATGGTGGTGGACATGCCCCCCGGCACCGGCGACGCGCAACTCACCATGAGCCAGCGGGTGCCGCTGGCGGGCGCGGTTATCGTGTCCACGCCGCAGGACGTGGCGCTGCTCGACGCCCGGCGCGGGGTGCGGATGTTCGAGCGGGTGAACGTGCCGGTGCTCGGCTTGGTCGAGAACATGTCGGTGTTCTGCTGCCCGAACTGCGGCCACCGGGCGGAGATCTTCGGCCACGGCGGCGCGAAGCGCGAAGCGGAGCGGCTCGGCGTGGAGTTCCTCGGCGAACTTCCCCTGGCGCTGAGCATCCGCGAACTGGCCGACGCCGGCACCCCGATCGTGGCGGCGCGGCCGGACACGGCGGAGGCGGCATGCTACCGCCGGATCGCGGCGCGGCTGTGGGAGAAGCTGGAAGGCGCGGGCGCCGCGGCGGCGGGGCCGCGGATCGTGGTGGAATAGCGCCGGCTCCGGGGCGTCAACCGCCCGGCGCGGTCCAGCGGCCGAGGAGGAAGCCGAGCAGGCAGGCGCCGCCCAGCAGCGCCACCACCTCGCCGAACATGGCATGGGCCAGCGGGAGGCCCACCACCACGGCGGCGACCAGCAGCAGCACCCGCACCCAGCGGAACGCCGCGGGGAAACGCGCCGGGCCCCGTCCCTTGCCTCGGGCGCCGCGCGATGCGGCGCCTGCGCCCGCTGGGGAAGGCCGCCGCTTCGGCGGGGCCCGGCGGACGGCTCCGGCCCCGGCCGCCCGCTGGGCGGCGGTGGGCGAGGCGGCGTCAGACATTCCGTCCCAGCATGCCCATCAGCTCGCGCCATTCGCGCTTGGACAGGCCGCTGCCCTCCTGCGGCACGGCCTCGCCCGCGACCATGCGCCGCACCACGCCCAGCATCTGGGCGGAAAGCGTGACCGCGCCCATGCGGTAATCGCGGAACGCCTCGTAGGCCATCGGCACCCACGCCTCGACGGTGCGGAGCATGGCTTCGGCGTAGGCGCGGATCTCGTGCTGGGCGTGGCTGTCGGCGCGCAGCGCCAGGAAATGCAGGAGATTCTGCAAATCCGCTTTCCAGTACCACTGGGTATAGGTGTTGAGTGTCAGGTTCATGCGCGCCAGCTCGCGCGCCAAGCCCTGGCGGGAAGCGTCGAGCGGCGTGCCGTCTGCGTCCTCGTTGAGCATCTCGGCATAGTGGTCGTAGGTCTGGGCGGCGTCGCCCCGGAGGAGTTCGAGGACGCGCGCCGCTTCCGCCCCTTCCAGCACCTCGCCCCGGCCCTGCCGGTTGCTGCTGGACTGCGCCGCCAGGTGCTCCGGCTCGGGGATGTAGAACTCACGGTCGAGGATCGAGTAGCGGGCGCTGTACTCGTTCACGTTCGCGGTGCGGTGCCTGATCCACTGCCGGGCCACGAAGATCGGCAGCTTCACATGGTACTTGATCTCGCACATCTCGAAGGGCGTCGAGTGGCGGTGGCGCATCAGGTAGCGGATGAGGCCGCGGTCTTCGTTGGCCGCGCGAGTGCCGCGGCCATAGGAAACGCGGGCCGCCTGCACGATGGCGGCGTCGTCGCCCATGTAATCCACCACCCGGACGAAGCCGTGGTCGAGCACCGGGATGGCCTCGAACAGCATGGCCTCCAGGCCCGGGGCGACCGGCCGGCGGGTGCGGCCCTCCGCGGTGCGCGCGGCCTCGATCTCGCCCTGCTGCTCGGCCGTCAGCGAAGCCATGCGGCTTTCCCCTCGATTCCCCTGTTCGGAACGCCTATATCTCGTTCGCCGCCTCGGCGGCTATGGCGATAAACACGGCTCAGAATAAGCGTTGCGGACCCGGGGGCAGTGCCCGGCGCCTCCACCAATCCCCGCTCCCTTTGTCCGGGGCTGGCCAGGGGGCGAAACAGGCTCGACGCGCGCGGTAAAGGGGTCGCTTTTGCCCGGCATGGTTCCGCCGTCATCGGGCCGTTGATAAGTGCGAACGACAACAGCCGCGAGGCTGTCGCACTCGCTGCCTAAATAAGGTAAGCGCGGTCCGGGGGGCACCGGGCAACAGAAGCCCCCCACTTACCCACTTTCCGCGCTTCCAATCCGCCGCCGGATGTGGCTTCATGCTCTCGATTTCGCGAGCTAGCTCGCCTTCGTGGGGCCATTATATTTGGACAGGGTGCGGATGAGGGTGGGATCATGAGCAACAACACCGCGCCGGCCGAGAGCCTGCTGCCCTATTCGTATTGGACGGAGGAGGCCCTGCGCCAAGTGGTGCAGGACGCCCTGTCCCACGCCGCGGAACACGGCCTTCCCGGCGACCACCACTTCTACCTGACCTTCCGCACCTCCCACCCCGGGGTGGTGATGCCTGGCCACCTGCGGGCGCGCTACCCGCAGGAGATGACCATCGTCCTCCAGCACAAGTTCTGGGACCTGGCGGTGGACAAGCAGGCCGGCACCTTTTCCGTGCGGCTGTCCTTCGGCGGCGTCGCGGCCCTGCTGACCGTGCCCTTCGCCGCCCTGGTCGCCTTCGCCGACCCGCACGTCCGCTTCGGCCTCCGCTTCGAGAGCGCGATGCCCGCCGCCGCGGCCGCCTCGCAGCCCGCGTCGGAGCCGGCGCCGACCGAGGCCGAGGCGCCGCAGGTGGTCAGCCTCGACGCCTTCCGCCGCCGCTCGACGCGGGACTGACCGACACCTTAGGCAGCAGAGCGGGGCCGCGGTTGGCTTGACCGCGGCCCTGGGCTAATCCGGCGCGACGTTTCCGCCGCGCCCCCTCCGGCGCCGGCGCATCCCCGTGCGCGGAGAGCCGCCCCGTGACATCTGCCACCCTCGACAACCCGACCCCCGACGCGTCCTCCGTCGCGGAAGCCGACGCCGGGATGCCCGTCGCCCAGGATCGCAAGGGCTTCCTTTACAGCCCGGTGTTCCCGCTGGGCGAAGACCTCACGCCCTACCGGCGCCTGCCCATCGAGGGTGTCTCGACGATCGAGGCCGACGGCAAGACGGTGCTGAAGGTGCCCGTCCGGGCGCTGGAAGACCTCGCCTTCCAGGCCTGCAAGGACGTATCCCACCTGCTGCGGCCCGGCCACCTCCAGCAACTAGCGAACATCCTCCGCGACCCCGAGGCGAGCGCCAACGACCGCTTCGTGGCCCTGGACCTTCTCAAGAACGCCAACATCGCCGCCGGCGGCGTGCTGCCCATGTGCCAGGACACCGGCACCGCCATCGTGTTCGGCAAGAAGGGCCAGCGCGTCTGGGTGGAGGGCGACGAGGAGGAGGCGCTCTCCTGGGGCGTCCACCGCACCTACACCGAGACCAACCTGCGCTACTCGCAGATGGCGCCGCTCTCCATGTTCGAGGAGGTGAACACCGGCAACAACCTGCCGGTGGAGTTCACCATCCTGGCGCAGCCCGGCGACGACCCGCACCACGCCGAAGAGCTGCACCTGATGTTCGTGCTGAAGGGCGGCGGCAGCGCCAACAAGACCTTCCTCTACCAGCAGACGCGCGCCGTGCTGAACAAGCCGAAGCTGCTCGCCTTCCTGGAAGAGAAGATCAAGACGCTCGGCACCTCCGCCTGCCCGCCCTACCATTTGGCGATCGTGATCGGCGGCACCTCGGCCGAGGCCAACCTGAAGACGGTGAAGCTGGCGAGCACCCGCTGGCTCGACACCCTGCCCACCGCGGGCAGCCGCGCCGGCCACGCCTTCCGCGACCCGGGGCTGGAGGCGGAGGTCCACAAGCTGACGCAGAACCTCGGCATCGGCGCCCAGTTCGGCGGCAAGTACTTCTGCCACGACGTGCGCGTCGTCCGCCTGCCGCGCCACGGCGCCAGCCTGCCCATCGGCATCGGCGTCTCGTGCTCCGCCGACCGGCAGATCAAGGCGAAGATCACCGCCGAGGGCGTGTTCCTGGAGGAGCTGGAGCACGACCCGGCCCGGTTCCTGCCCGAAGCCACCGAGGAGAAGCTCGGCGCCGAGGTGGTCAAGGTTGACCTGAACCGGCCGATGGCCGAGATCCGCGCCGAGTTGTCGAAGCACCCGGTGAAGACGCGGCTCTCGCTCACGGGGACGGTGGTCGTCGCGCGCGACATCGCCCATGCCAAGCTGCAAGAACGCCTGGACGCCGGCGAGGGCTTGCCGGACTACATCAAGGACCACCCCGTCTACTACGCCGGCCCGGCCAAGACGCCCGAGGGCTACGCCACCGGCTCCTTCGGCCCGACGACGGCCGGGCGGATGGACAGCTACGTCGCCGAGTTCCAAGCCGCCGGCGGGTCGCTGGTGATGCTGGCCAAGGGCAACCGCTCCAAGGCGGTGCGAGAGTCGTGCAAAGCGAACGGCGGCTTCTACCTCGGCAGCGTCGGCGGCCCCGCGGCGCGGCTGGCGCAGGACTGCATCCGAAAGGTCGAGGTGCTGGAGTACCCGGAACTCGGCATGGAGGCCGTCTGGCGCATCGAGGTGGAGGACTTCCCGGCCTTCATCGTGGTGGACGACAAGGGGAACGACTTCTACGAAGGGCTGGAGTAGCCTCTCCAAGAGCCGGGCCGGGGAGGCAGCGATGGCGGGATTCCGCGTGCGGGTCTGGTTCGACCCAGACGGCCTCGACGTCGGGAGGCCGGCCAAGGACGACGGGTTGATCGAATTGCCGATCATCCCGCAGCCTGGGATGGAACTCGCCGACGACACCGGCCAGGTGGCGGTGATCCGCCGCGTGATCTTGTTGCACTCCGTGGGGCCGGACGGCGCCGTCGCCGTCCTCGTCTGCACGCCGGGCTGAGGCGGCCGGGATGACCGAACGCCGCCGCATCTCCTCCGGCTCCCGCTTCGAGGACGAGATCGGGTACTCGCGCGCCGTGGTGGACGGCGGCCACGTTTGGGTCTCCGGCACCACCGGCTACGACTACGCCGCGATGACGATCGCCGATGGCGTGGTGGAGCAGGCGGAGCAGTGCTTCCGCAACATCGCCGCCGCGCTCGCCGAGGCCGGCTGCACGCTGGACGACGTGGTGCGCGTGCTCTTCGTCGTTCCGAGGCGGGAGGATTGGCCGCCGTGCTGGCCGGTGGTGCGGCGCCATCTCGGCCGCGCCCGCCCCGCCTCGACCATGATCCAGGCCGGCTTGCAGGACGACGCCATGCGGATCGAGATCGAGGTCACGGCCCGGCTCAGGAAGGAATAGGCTCATGCGCTTCGCCGTGGACCGGCTGGACCACCTGGTCATCAACTGCCGCGACTTGGAGGTGATGGCCTCCTGGTACCAGCGCGTGCTCGGCATGGAGCGCGTCACCTTCGGCGAGCCGCGCCGCGAGGCGCTCCGCTTCGGCGGCCAGAAGATCAACCTCCGCCCGCACGACGCGCCGACCAGCGCCTGGATCGCGGCCGCGAACTGCTCGCCGGGCACCCAGGATTTGTGCTTCGTCGTCACCCTCTCCGCCCTGGACGTGGTGGCGCACCTGCACGAGTGCGGCGTGACCGTCGAGACCGGTCCGGTGGACCGGGAAGGCGCGCTCGGCCCGATGAGGTCCGTCTACTGCCGCGACCCGGAGGGGAACCTGGTCGAGGTCTCGTCCTACTCGGGTTGACCCACGGGAACGGCGCCGTTCCCGGTGCATTCTACGGGCATGGCCGACACCCGCACCGAAACCGACTCGCTCGGCGCCATCGACATCCCCGCCGACCGCCTCTGGGGACCGCAAACGGAACGGGCGCGGCGCCTGTTCCGCATCGGCACGGAGCGCTTCCCGTCCGCGCTGATCCGCGCCGTCGGGCTGCACAAGTCGGCCTGCGCGGCGGCTAACGCCCGGCTGGGCGAACTCCCGGCCGACCTCGCCGACCCCATCGCCAAGGCGGCCGACGAGATCGCGGCCGGCGAGCGGGACGAGGAGTTCCCGCTGCCCGTCTGGCAGACCGGCAGCGGCACCCAGACCAACATGAACGCCAACGAGGTGATCTCGAACCGGGCGAACCAGATGCTCGGGCAGCCGCTCGGCAGCCGGAAGCCGGTCCACCCGAACGACCACGTCAACCGCGGCCAGTCCTCCAACGACAACTTCCCGACCATGATGCACATCGCGGCCGTGGAGATCGTGGAGGGCCGGCTGATCCCGGCGCTCGGCCGGCTGCACGCCGCGCTCTGGCGGCGGTCCGAGGAGTGGGCCGGCATCGTCAAGGTGGGCCGGACGCACCTGATGGACGCGGTGCCGGTGACGTTGGGCCAGGAGTTCGGCGCCTGGGCGCGGCAGGTGGAGCTGGGCCAGGAACGCTTGCGCGCCACGCTGCCCCGCCTGCTGCCGCTGCCCCAGGGCGGCACCGCCGTCGGCACCGGCCTGAACCGGCACCCGGACTTCGACCGGGTGTTCTGCGAGATCGTGGCGGAGCGCACGGGTCTCGCGTTCGCGCCCAACCCGAACAAGTTCGAGGGCATGGGCGCCCATGACGCCTTCGTCGAGCTGTCCGGCATGATGAACGTGGTGGCGGTCTCGCTCAACAAGATCGCCAACGACGTCCGCCTGCTCGGTAGCGGCCCGCGCTCCGGCTTCTCCGAGCTGGTGGTCCCGGCGGACGGGCTGTCCTCCTCCATCATGCCGGGGAAGACCAACCCGACGCAGTCGGAGGCGCTGACCATGGTCTGCGCCCAGGTGATGGGCAACAACACGACCGTTTCCGTCGCCGGCGCGCAGGGCCACCTGGAACTGAACGTGTTCAAGCCGGTGATCATCCAGGCCGTGCTGCAATCCGCGACGCTGCTGGCCGACGCGGCCGAGAGCTTCGCCGAGCACATGGTCGCCAAGCTGGAGCCTAATCGGGAGCGCATCGCCGAGAACCTGGCGAAGTCGCTGATGCTCGTGACCGCCTTGAACCCGCGCATCGGCTACGACGCGGCGGTCCGCATAGGAAAGACCGCCTTGGCCGAGAACTTGACCCTCAAGGATGCGGCGGCGAAGCTCGAACTCGTTACCCCAGAGGATTTCGACCGATGGGTGCGGCCCGAAGAGATGGTCGAGCCGGGAGCAACCCTCGCCGGCGGGTGAGCACGCCACCTTCGCCGCAGCACCTGTTGAAACGCAGCTTCCGCCTCGCGGGCCACCGCACCTCGATCGCGCTGGAGGCCGAGTTTTGGCGGGCGCTGGAAGGGGCCGCCGAGCGCCGCGGCAAGACCCTCGCCGAGCTGATCGAGGACCTCGACGCGGGCCGCGCCGAAACGGCGCTCCCCTTGGCGAGCACGCTCCGGGTCTTCGCCTTGAACGAGCGCGGGTGACGCTTCCGGGTCAAACCGCGCTGTAGCCGCCGTCCACCGTCCAGGCCGCCCCGGTGACGAAGGAGGCGCGGTCCGAGCAGAGCCAGACGACCGCTTCCGCGATCTCCTCCGGCCTGCCCATGCGCGCCATCGGCACCCGCGCCAGGATGCGCTCGCCCTTGCGCCGCATCGTGTCCTCGGTCATCGGCGTTTCGATGTAGCCCGGGCAGACGGCGTTGACGCGGATGTTCTCCTCGGCGTGGTCCGCCGCCGCCGTGCGCGTCAGCCCCACCACGCCGTGCTTGCTCGCCACGTAGGCGGAGGACGACGGCAGCCCGACCAGCCCCGCCACTGAAGCGGTATTGACGATGGCGCCGCCGCCCTGGGTGCGCATCTGCGCCACCTCGTGCCGGAGGCAGCGCCAAACCCCGGTGAGGTTCACGTCCAGCAACTGCTGCCACGCTTCCGGCGCCACGTCGGCGATCTTCTGGCCGGCGGCGTTGACTTGGTAGGGCGCGATGCCGGCGTTGTTGAAGGCGCAGTCCAGGCCGCCGAAGGCCTTCACCGCCGCCTGCACCATCGCGGCCACCGCCGCGTCGTCGGTCACGTCCACCTCTATCGCCACCGCCTGCCCGCCGGCCGCCTCGACCATCCGCGCCGTTTCCTGCGCGGCCTCCAGCTTGAGGTCGGCCGCGGCGACCCAGGCGCCTTCGCGCGCGAAGGCCAGCGCCGTGGCGCGGCCGATGCCCGATCCGGCGCCGGTCACGAGCGCGGATTTCCCGTCCAGCAATCCCGGCATCGGCTTCAAGCCTCCCGCGCCCAGTGGTGGACCAGCGCCGCCGCGGCCTGGCGCAGCGCGAGGTCGGAGGCCGAGATGAAGCGGCCCATGGTGAGGAAGCCGTGCATCTGGTCGGTCATGTGGACGTGGGTGACGCGCACGTCCTCCTCCTCCAGCCGCTTGGCGTAGGCGACGCCCTCGTCCACCAGCGGGTCGTGCCCGGCGGTCATGACGTAGGCGGGCGGCGCGCCTTCGAGGGTGGGCGCCCGCAACGGCGAGGCGCGCCAATCGCGCATCTGCTTCTTGTCCGCGAGGTAGTGGTCGATGAACCACCGCATCGTCACGGTGACGAGCGGGTAGCCGTCGGTGAAGCGCTGGTGCGCGGCGCGCGTGCCGCCCAGGTCCACCGCGGGGTAGAGCAGCAACTGGAAACCCACCGCCGGCACGGTGCCGTCGCGGCCCATGAGGGCCAGCGCCGCGGCGATGTTGCCGCCGGCGCTGTCGCCGCCGACCGCGATGCGCTTCGGGTCGATGCGCAGGCGCGCCGCCTCGTCCGCGACGAAGCGCAGCGCGGCGGCGCTGTCCTCCACCGCGGCCGGGAACCTGTGCTCCGGCGCCAAGCGGTAGTCCACCGCCACCACGCAGCACCGGGCGTAATTCGCCAGCGTCCGGCACACCTGGTCGTGGCTCTCCAGGTCGCCGATCACCCAGCCGCCGCCGTGCATGAACAGCAGGCAGGGCAGGGCGGCGCCCGCTTCGGTGCCGGCGCCGCGGTAGCGCCGCAAGCGGACCGGGCCGGCGGGGCCGGGGCAGGTCAAGTCCTCCACCTCGGCCACCTCGGGCGGCTCGGGTTGCAGCACGGTGCGCGAGCCGGTGTAGGCCTGCCGCGCTTCTTCCGGGGACAAGGTGTGCAGCGGCGGGCGGCCGATCTCCTGGATCAGCGCGATGACGCGTTTGGCTTCGGGGTCGAGCGGCATGGACGGGGTCGCTCCTCGCTGTCGAACGGGCGGGCAGGGCGCGCGCCGCCTGGGAGCGATGCCGGGAAGCGGCGGGCCGCCTTCCGGAGGCCGGCCCGGTCCCTCCCGGCCATGGCTCTCGGACCGCGCGCGCGGTCGGAAGCAGCCTAGGGCGGGCGCGGGGAGCGCGGAAGACACGCGGCGGCCAACAACGGCGGCGGAGCCGGTCAGGCGGCCGCCTCGCCCTCCTCCTCCGCCTCCAGCATGGCGTCCGCCTCGCGCTTCAGGCGCGCGTAGCTGCGGACGGAGAAGGGCAGCATCGCGCCGTAGATCAGCCCCGCCGCCGCCAGCGCCGCCCAGGGTTCGGTGAGAAGCACCGCCACGTAGGCGCCGATGCCGAGCAGGATCGGCAGCACGTAATCGGCCCGGACTTTGAAGTTCTTGAAGCTCCAGGTCGGCAAGGTGGACACCATCAACGAGCCCACCACCACCAGCAGCGCGCCCGCGAACAGCGGGTGCTGCGCCGCGCGCGCGAAGCCCGGCCAGTCCCACTCGCGGAACGCCATCGACGCGAAAAGGGGGAACAGCGCCAGCCCCGCGCCCGCCGGCGCCGGGACGCCGGTGAAGAAGCTTTGCGCGAAGGCCGGCTTCGGCGGCGGGCCGGACAGCGGCATGGCCGGCGCGTCCACGATGGAGGCGTTGAAGCGCGCGAGGCGCAGCGCCGAGCACACGGCGAAGAGCAGGCAGGGCGCGAAGCCCAGGCCCCGGGCGTCGTGCAAGGTCCAGAGGTACAGCACCAGCGCCGGCGCCACGCCGAAGCAGAGGAAGTCGGAGAGGCTGTCGAATTCCGCCCCGAAGCGCGAGGTGCCCTTCAGCAGGCGGGCCAGCCGGCCGTCTATGCCGTCGATGGCGGCGGCGACCACGATCAGCACCGCCGCGTGCTCCCACCGGCCCTCGAAGGCGAAGCGGACGGCGGTGAGCCCGGAGCAGAGGCCGAGCATCGTCAGGATGTTAGGGATCAACTGGTTGAACGACGGGCCCTTGGTGCGGGGCCGCGTGCGCGGGCGGCGGAGGCGGCGCAACCGGCTCCGCAACCCCTTACGGAGCGGCCGTTGCGGCGGGCCGCCGCCGACGCCTTCCATCACGGCCGGCGCCCGTTCAGATCGGGTTCGCGGGGGCTTGGGACGCGGGCGCGCGGCCGGGGGCGAGTTCAGCGATCACCGTCTCGCCGCCGATCATGGTCTGGCCCTCCGCCACCAGCGGCCGCACACCGTCCGGCAGGTAGACGTCGGTGCGGCTGCCGAAGCGGATGATGCCGAAGCGCTCGCCCGCTTGCACGTCCTGCCCTTCGCTGATGTCGCAGATGATGCGGCGCGCGATGAGGCCGGCGATCTGCACCACCGCCATGTCGCGGCCGTCGGGCAGGCGAAGGGCGATGGCGTTGCGCTCGTTGTCCTCGCTGGCCTTGTCGAGGCTGGCGTTCAGGTAGGCGCCGTGGCGGTAGGCGATGCGGGTCACGCGGCCGTCCGCCGGCACCCGGTTCACGTGGACGTCCACCACCGACAGGAAGATGCCGACGCGCCAGCGGTTGGCGGGGCCGAGGCCGAGTTCGGCCGGCGGGACGGCGGGGCCGACGCTCACCACCTTGCCGTCCGCTGGCGCCAGCACCAGCCCCGGGCGGGAAGGCGCGACGCGCACCGGATCGCGGAAGAAGAACAGGCAGAAGCTGGCGAAGAACAGGCCGAGCCAGAAGGCCCAGGCGCCCAGGATGAGGCCGCCCAGGACCATGAAGGCGCCGCCGGCGATGATGAAGGGGCGCCCCGCGCGGTGCGGCGGGGCCATGATGAGCCGCAGGCTGTGTCCGAATGACATGAAGCGGGGTTATGGTGATTGCGCCGGCGGACCGCAACGCCGCTAGGGGTGCGACCCTCGGCTGCAACCGTGGCCGATCGGGAGGCCGCCTTACCGGCTGCCTTGCTACAGTACTGTCCGGCTCTTGTACCGCCTTCCGCCGCGTTCCGGACGACAGGCGCGATCAGGGCGTCGGCGGGTGGAGCTTAGCCGCCTTCGATGACGCGGCAGCGCGAGGGTTTCCTCAGCGCTGCCCGACGCTTCCGGCCGATTGTTGCTTGTCTTCCGGGAGGGCGAAGACCTGGCCCGGGTAGATCAAGCTCGGGTCGCGGATGGTGTCGCGGTTGGCGGCGTAGATGACGGTGTAACGCATGCCGCGCCCGTAGGTGTGCCGCGCGATGCGCCAAAGGTTCTGGCCCGGCTGCACCACCATCCGGCCGTCCTGCACCGCCGATTCGGGGAGGCGGTCGCGCTGGAAGGGCACCTCGATGCGGGCGGCCACGCTGCCGCCGGCCAAGGCCATCTGGTCGAGCCGCAGCACGTGCCGGCCGACGTTCGGCTGGTCATCGGGGGTGAGGTGCCAACGGCCGGCGGTGTCGGCGGTGGCCTCGCCCAGGAGCTGCGGGCCGGCGTAGACGCGGACCGAGGCGCCCGGCGCGGCGCTGCCGGCGAAGCGCATGGAGCCGGCGTCGTCGTAATCGATCACGTCGAGCCCCAGGCGCTGCCGCGCCGCGCCGCCGTTGGCCGCCGTCGTCGGTTGCTCGCCCGCGGCGCCGCCGGCCCCTTGCAGCACCCGCGGCGCCGCGTTGGGCGCGGAAGCGGACGGCAGCAGCATGGCGAGCGGGCCGGACGTCGCGGCGCTGCCGCCGGCGCCGCTGCCGGTGCCGCCGGGCGCGCCCGAACCTTGGTTCACGCCGACCGATGCGAAGGCGCCGCCGCCGGGGGGCTCGGGCACCACCAGCAGCACGGTTTCTTCGCCCGCTACGGTTTCGCCGCTTTGGAGGCGCGCGACCAGCGACAGTTCGCGGGCGCCCGGGGCGAGTGCGTCGCTGGGCAGGATCACCCATTCGCCGCGACCGTCGGCGCGGGCGCGGCCGAGCTCACGTTGGCCCTCCAACAACGCCACCTCGGCGCCGGCGGCGGCGCGGCCGGCCGTCACCAGCATGCCGCGGGCGCCGACTCGGGCGACGTCGAAACGCGGCAAGAGGGCGCGGAGCGACGCGGGGGAGGAGGGTTGGGGCGCGGCCAGCGACGGCGGGGCCATCGAGGGCGAACGGGCCGCGGCCACCTGCTCGGTGCCGGGCCGGTTCGGCCGGAGCGCCGGGAACCCTTCGGGAAGGGCATACCAAGCCGTCCCGACAGCCGCAGCGGCGATCAGGCCCACAATGCCCATCTTCGATGCGAACGTCGATTCCAGCATCACCACGGTTCGGCTGACCTGAACCGGGCGGGCCACGCCCTCAGGGACGCTGCCGCCGATCCGAACCACCCGCCTTCATCGCGAAACTTCGCCATCTTGCCGAGCGGCGACGCGCCTGCGACCACTCGACATCTCGGCGTGCCACATTAGGTGCGCAGGCCGCCATCCCGCAAGCACCCATCACGCGCCGCGCGCGAGCAGCCACGTGAGCAGGAGCGGGACTCCGCCGGCGGTCAGCCAGCCGACCGCGGCGCCGGCCTTCCCGCCTATGCGCGCGGCGAAGGCGGGGCCGAGCGACAGCGCGGCGAAGGGCGCGGCCGCCGCCGTCCAGTCCGCCGCGGTTCCGCGGCCGAGGACCGGCCCGGCGGCGAGGCCGGCCAGGCACAGGCCCACCGGGAGGGCGGCCGGGACGGTCCAAGGCGCGCAGCCGGGCCACGCCCCGAACGCGGCGGAGACTCCCACGGCGGCCAGAACGAGCCAAGGGCCGGTCGGCTGCGCGATCCACCAAGCGGCGAGCAACACGGCGAAGGCCGCCGTGGCGCGGGCGGGCGAACGCAGTTCCTGCGCGGCGACGGCGGTCGCGGCGCCGAAAGCAACGATCAAGACCAGGGCTCGCCGCAGGTCGGCGGCCGCCGTCGGCGCGCCCGCCAACCACCACGCGCCCGCCGCTAGGACCGTTCCGGCGCCGAGGGCGACGCGCCACGCGCGCCCCCCGGCCAGGAAGGCCATCGCCAGCCCCGCCGCGGAGCCGCCCGCCGCCAGCAGCGGCAGCCGTTCGGCGAGTTGCCGGGGTGAGGCGACCGGGAGGCCCAGCGTCACCGCCCAACCCGCGGCCAATCCGAGCGCGGCGCCCAGCGCCGCCAAATCCCGGCGGTGCAGCGCCCGCAGCGCCCCGGCCCAGGCGAGCGCCGCCGCGAGCGCGGCCAGCACGCCCGACCACGGCGCGATCGTTGGCCACGAGGCCGGCCAAAGGGCGTCGAGGGTCACGCCGTCGCGCCGCGGCTCCAGCCGACCGGCCCCGCCTCCACCCGGTGGCGCCGCTCCCTATAGTGGCCGGCGAATCGGGACGGGGCGGTGGGCATGGCCGAGGAGCCGGTGCGTCGAGTCAAGGTGTGGGACGGTTGGATTCGGTTGGTGCATTGGGGGATCGTGTCGCTGATCGGCATCTCGTGGGTGTCCATCAATACCGGCAACGCCGAGGCGCATTACCTGTCCGGTTACGCCGTGCTGACCCTGCTCCTGTTCCGCGTCGCCTGGGGCGTGGCCGGGTCGGACACGGCGCGGTTCTCGCGGTTCCTGCGCTCGCCGGCGATGGCGCTCCGGCACCTGGCCCACCTCCGACGGCGCGAGCCGGACACCGAGATCGGCCACAACGCCGCCGGCGGGTGGATGGTGCTGGCGTTGCTGGGGCTCTTGCTGGTGCAGGCCGGGTCCGGCCTGTTCGCCAACCACGAGCCGGGCTTCAGTTACGACGCGCACGGGCCGCTGGCGCTCACCGTCAGCGACGCCACCAGCGCTTGGCTGACCGGGGTCCACCACCTGACGTTCAACCTGATCCTGGCGGCGGCCGCGCTCCACGTACTGGCGGTCGCGGCCTACGCGGCCCTCAAGGGGCAGGACCTGGTCGGGCCGATGATCACCGGGTTCAAGTCGCTCCCGGCTCGCTTGGCGCCCCCGCGCATGGGGTCGCCCGTGCTGGCCGCCGCTTTCCTGGCCGCGGCGGCCCTGACGGTCTGGGGCATCACTCGGCTCGGCTGAGGCCGACTCCACCCCACGCTCTAGCTGATGCGCTGGCGGTACGGGCGGTGGCAGGTGCCGCAGGTCTGGCCGGTTTGCCCGTAGGCGGCGGCGAAGGCCGCAGCGTCGCCGGAGGCGGCGGCGGTCCGCAGGGCCTGCAGCTGGCTGACCATGTTGTTGTTGACGGTCTCGAAGTTCGCCTTCTCGTTCCAGAGCGCGGGCAGGGCGCGGGTGTCGCCGCGGTCGGAGCCGGGCGGGAAGCGTTGCGGCATGGTGCGGTACCAAGCGATCATGTCGTCCACCGTGGCCGCCAGCGGCTGGACGTTGCCGCGGCTGTCCACCACGGCCTTCATCGCCTGCATGTGCTCGCCCATGCGCTTGAGACCGGCGCGGCGCTCGGCGATGACATCCGCCTGCGCCCAGGCCGTTCCCGCCGCGAGCGCGATCGCCGCCGCCGCGCCCATCCAGACAACGCCCTTCATGCCGCACTCCCGAATCGAACGGTGACAGTTGCGATCATGGCACGACGGTCGGGGGAGGTGACAAGTGCCGGACGCATGCAACCCGCGGCTTCTCGCGTGTTAGGGTCTGTCCCATGCCAGACGACACCACGATCCTGCCCAGCCCCATCCGCTCCGTCGCGGTCTTCTGCGGCGCCCGCACCGGCCACGATCCCGCCCACGCCGCGGCGGCGAAGGAGCTGGGCACCGCCCTCGCCGAAGCGGGCATGACCCTGATCTACGGCGGGGGCGGCATCGGGCTCATGGGCGAGGTGGCACGGGCGGCGGTGGGGGCCGGCGGGAGGGTGCGCGGGGTGATCCCCGAGTTCCTGACCCGGATCGAACGGCCCTACGACGCGCTGACCGAACTCGAAATCACCTCCAGCATGCACACCCGCAAGACGCGGATGTACGAACTCGCGGACGCCTTCGTGACGCTTTCCGGCGGCTTCGGCACGCTCGACGAGACCATGGAGGTGCTGACTTGGCGGCAGCTCAACCTCCACGCCAAGCCGATCGTCATGCTCGACATCGCAGGATGGGCGCGGCCGTTCCTGGCACTGGTGGACGCCATCATCGCCCAGGGCTTCGCGGCGGAGTCGCACCGGCGGCTCATCACCGTCGCGGCGGACGTGGGTGAGGCGATGGCGGTGCTGCGCCGGGCGCCCGTGCCGGAAGCCGCGGCACCGGCCGAGCGGTTGTAGCCGCCGCGTCTTCAGCCGTAGACCAGCGCGGCTTCGCTCCGCCGGCGCGACCACTCGGCCGGCACTTCCTGCCCGGTGAGGGCCATCGCCACCGCTTCGGCGACCCGGATGCCGTCCACGCCTGCCGAGAGGATGCCGCCCGCGAACCCCGCGCCTTCGCCGGCGGGGAACAAGCCGGCGGTGTTGACGCTCTGGAAGCGGGCGTCGCGCGGAAGGCGGATGGGCGAGGAGGTGCGCGTCTCCACGCCGGTCATCACCGCGTCGGCCATGGCGAAGCCGGGCACCTGCCGGGCGAAGGCGGGCAGGGCTTCGCGCATCGCCGCCACCGCGTAGCCGGGCAGGCAGGCGGCCAAGTCGGCAGGGCGGGTGCCGGGCTGGTAGCTCGGCTCCACCTCGCCGAGCGAGGCGGAAGGACGGTCTGCCAGGAAGTCCTCTACGCGCTGCGCCGGGGCGCGGTAGTCGCCGCCGCCGGCTTCAAAGGCGGCACGCTCCCATCGGCGCTGGAATTCAACGCCGGCCAGCACGCCGCCGGGATAGTCGGCGGGCGAGATGCCGACGACGATGCCGGCGTTGGCGTTGAACTCGGCGCGCGAATACTGGCTCATGCCGTTGGTGACGACGTGGCCGGGCTCGCTGGTGGCGGCCACCACGCGCCCGCCGGGGCACATGCAGAAGCTGTAGACGGCGCGTCCGTTGGCGCAGTGGTGCGCCAAGCGGTAGTCGGCGGCGCCCAGCAGCCTGTTGCCGGCGTTCGGGCCGAAGCGGGCACGGTCGATCACCCGCTGCGGGTGCTCGATGCGGACGCCGATGGAGAAAGGCTTCGCCTCCATCGCCACACCGCGGCGGAGCAGGGCGCCGAAGAGGTCGCGGGCGCTGTGGCCGGGGGCGAGGACGGCGTGGCTCGCCTCGATCGTTTCGCCGCTCTCCAGCACCAGGCCGCGCAGGCGGCGCGTGCCGTCCGGGCCGGCCCCGATCTCGAAATCCGTGACGCGGGTGCCGAAGCGGTACTCGCCGCCGAGCCGCTCGATCTCGGCGCGCATCCCTTCCACCACCGTCACCAACCGGAAGGTGCCTATGTGCGGCTTGGACACCCAGAGGATCTCTTCCGGGGCGCCGGCGCGGACGAACTCCTCCAGCACCTTGCGGCCGAGGTGCCGGGGGTCGCGGATTTGGCTGTAGAGCTTGCCGTCGGAGAAGGTGCCGGCGCCGCCTTCGCCGAACTGGACGTTGCTCTCGGGCCGGAGCACGCCGCGGCGCCACAGGGCCCAGGTGTCCTTGGTGCGCTGGCGGACGGCTTGGCCGCGCTCGACCACCAGCGGGCGGAAGCCCATCTGCGCCAGGACCAGGGCCGCCAGGAGGCCGCACGGGCCGGCGCCGACCACCACCGGGCGGGGCGGCGCCGGGTCCTGGGCGCGGGCGACGAAGCGGTAGCGGGTGTCGGGGGCCGGGCCGATGCGCGGGTCGCCGGCGTGGCGGCGCAGCACGGCGGCCTCGTCCCGGACCTCCACGTCGAGGGTGTAGACCAGCACGATGGCGGCGGGCTTGCGCGCGTCGTAGCCACGGCGGGCGACGGCCATCCCGAGGAGGTCCGTTTCGTCCAAGCCGAGCCGGGCCAGCGCGGCGCGGCGCGGGGCGTCCTCCGCGTGGTCGAGCGGGAGCCTCAATTCGGTCAGTCGGATCATGGAACGGGGATGGGCAGGGTTCGGTGCGGTGGTGTGGAAGCGGGATTTGGGGGCGCCGCCGCGCTTCCCCAACGGCTGGCCCGGCGCTTGCCAAGCGGGCCGGATCGCGCGAAAGACCCGCTCCCTTTCGCCTTTCCTGCCCCGGAGCACCGCCACATGGACTCGGCGTTCGACCGCATTGCCGGCATCATCGCCGAGACCAGCGGCCTCCCGCGCGAGAAGATCACGCCCGATAGCCACGTCATCGACGACCTCGGCATCGACAGCCTGGACTTCCTCGACATCGTGTTCGCCGTCGACAAGGAGTTCGGCATCAAGGTGCCCGTCGAGGCCTGGACGCAGGAGGTCAACGCCGGCCAAGCGCCGGCGGGGCAATACTTCGTCATGAAGAACTTGGCGGCGCGCATCGAGGAACTGGTGGCGGCCAAGAAGGTCGGGGCCTGACCGCGCTGCCATGCGGCTCGAATACTTCCAGATGATCGACCGCGTGCTGGCGGCGGACGGCGAGAGCCTGACGGCCGAGGCGCGCGTTCCGGAGGCGAGCCCGGTGTTCGAAGGGCACTTTCCCGGCCACCCGCTGGTGCCGGGCGTGCTGCTGGTGGAGACCATGGCGCAGGCTTCGGGCTATCTGCTGCTGCGGCGCTTCGGCTTCGCGCGGATGCCGTTCCTGGCCTCGGTGAAGGAAGCGAAGCTGCGCTCCTTCGTCGGGCCGGGCGCGTCGTTGACCGTCGAGGCGCGGCTGGTCCACGAGGGCTCCGGCTACGCCGTGACGTCGGGCCGGATCGAGGCCGGCGGCAAGCGCGTCTGCGACGCCGAGTTGACCCTGCGCGTTCTGGACTTCCCGGCGCCGGAGTTGGAAGCGGCCATGCGCGCGCAGGCGGAGCGGATCGGCCTCGCCGCGGCCGCGCCTGCGGTCCCGGCCTGACGGGGCAGGGCGGCGTGGCGACAGAACCCGTTTGGATCACCGGCATCGGACTCGTGTCCTGCCTGGGCGAAGGGGCAAACGCGAACCTCGGCGCGCTCGACCGCACGCGACCGCCGGTGGTGGACGAAGAAGGCTTCGCGCCCTTCCCGGTGCATCCCATGCCCCCCCTTGCGCTGGACCGGCAAATCCCGAAGCGCGGCGACCAGCGGCAGATGGAGCCTTGGCAGCGGCTCGGCACTTACGCGGCGGGTTTGGCCATCGACCACGCCGGGGCGCGGGGCTTGGCCGCGGACATGCACTTGGTCGTCGCGGCGGGCGGCGGCGAGCGCGACACCGCGTTGGACGAGGCCATAGTGTCGGAACTGGCCGCGTTGCCGCCGGAGCGGGCCGGGCCGCTGCTGAACGAGCGGCTCGCGGGCGGGCTGCGGCCGACCTTGTTCCTGGCGCAGCTCTCCAACCTGATGGCCGGGAACATCTCCATCGTCCACGGCGTCACCGGCTCGTCGCGCACCTTCATGGGGGAGGAGCAGGCGGGGGCGGACTCGGTGCGGATCGCGGCGGCGCGGCTGGCCGAGGGCAGGGGCGGCATCGCGCTGGTGGGCGGCGCCTACGTCGCCGGGCGCTGGGACATGCTGCTGATCCACGCGCTGGGCGGCCTGCTGCACCGCGGCGCCTGGGCACCGATGGCCGAGCGCGAAGGGCGCGGCGGCGGCATGGTCACGGGCAGCGTGGGCGCTTTCCTGGTGCTGGAAACGCGCTCGCACGCCACCGCGCGAGGGGCGCGGGGCCTGGCGGAGATCGCATCCGTCGCCACCGGCGCGGCGCGGCGGACCGGCGGGGACACGGCGCGGGCCTCCGCCGCCGGGCTCGCGGGCAACCTGCGCTCGCTGCTGCGGCCGGGCTACGCCGTGGTGTCGGGCGCGAGCGGCGCGGCGGGGCCGACCGCGGAAGAAGCGGGCTTCCTAGCCGATCTGCGCGAGGCCGGCCCGGCGCAGGGGCCGGTGCTGCGGACGGCGGAGGCCATCGGGCACTCCTTCGAAGCGGCCTTCCCGGCCAATCTGGCGCTGGCCGCACTGGCGCTCGGGCGGCCGGAAGCGCCGCCGCAGGCGTTGGTGACGGGCTTCGGCTGTTGGCGGGGCGAGGCGTTGGCCCTGGTCGAGCCGCTGCGGGAGGGAGGCGGCGGATGAGCGTCTCCACGGAAGACCACCTCGGCCGGCCGCTGGTGGCGGTGACGGGCGTCGGCTTGGTGACGCCGCTCGGCTTCGGCGTTTCCGGGAGCTGGGCCGGGCTGCTGGCCGGGCGGTCGGGCATCCGGCGCATCACGCGCTTCCCGACCGACCACCTCAAGACCACCATCGCCGGCGGCGTGGACCTGCCGGAGGACGCGGAACCGGGCGGGCCGTTGCCGGCGTCCGTGCGGGTGGAGCGCTTCGCCGCCCTGGCGGCCGAGGAGGCGCTGGCGGCGTCGGGCGCCAACGTGGACGGACGCTTCCCCGGCCCCCTCTTCCTCGGTATGCCGCCGGTGGAGGTCGCTTGGCCGCTGCGCATGGACGCGGCCCGCCGCGCGGCCCGCAACAACGCCGACCCGATGCGCTACCCGGCGATGATCGAGGCCTTGGGCGAGCGGCAGGACGCCTTCGAGGCGTCCTGCTTCGCCGGCGTGGGCGAGCACTTGGCGGCGCGGTTCGGCACCCGCGGCGCGCCGATCTCGCTGTCCACCGCTTGCGCCACCGGCGCTTCCGCCATTCAGCTCGGCGTGGAGGCGATCCAGCGGCGGGAAGCGCGGGCAGCGCTGTGCATCGGCGCCGAGGGCACGGTGGAAGCGGAGTCGCTGATCCGGTTCTCGCTGCTCTCCGCGCTGTCCACGCGCAACGAGGAACCGGCGCGGGCGTCGCGGCCCTTCGACAAGACGCGCGACGGGTTCGTCATGGCGGAGGGCGCGGCGGCGCTGGTGCTGGAGAGCCTGGAGGAGGCGCGGGCACGCGGCGCCGAGGTGCTCGGCTTGGTGCTCGGCTGCGGCGAGCGGGCGGACAGCTTCCACCGGACGCGCAGCAACCCCAGCGGGGACGCGATAATCGGCGCAATGCGCTCGGCGATCGCCGACGCGGGGCTGGAGCCGCGCGACATCGGCTACGTCAACGCGCACGGCACCGGCACGCCGGAGAACGACAAGATGGAGACGCTCGGGATGCGCGCCGTGTTCGGCGACCGGCCGCCGCCGATCTCCTCAAACAAATCCATGATCGGCCACACCCTCTCGGCGGCGGGGGCGATAGAGGCCATCTTCAGCCTGTTGGCGATGCGCGACGGAGTGCTGCCGCCGACCATCAACCACGAGACGCCCGACCCGGCGATAGACCTCGACGTGGTGCCCAACCAGGCGCGCGAGCAGAGGGTGGAGCGGGTGCTGTCCAACTCCTTCGGCTTCGGCGGGCAGAACGTCTGCCTCGTCCTCGGCGCGGCACCGAGGGGCTGACGCGACGCCATGCGCGCCTTGCGGCTCTTCGGCGACCGTGACGCGCGTTTGGTGGACATGGAGCCGTCGCCGCCGCCGGCAGAGGGCGAAATCCAACTCCGGATGCTGGCGGTCGCGCTCAACCACATCGACGTCTGGGGTTGGCGCGGCATGGCCTTCGCCAAGCGCAGCCTGCCCATGACCATCGGCGCGGAAGCCGTCGGCGAGGTCGTGGCGGTCGGGCCCGGCGTGGAGGGATGGCGCGTCGGGCAGCGGGCGGCGCCCTACGGCGCGCTCACCTGCGGGCGTTGCCGCGCCTGCCGCGAGGGGCGGGACAACCTGTGCGAGGACGTGGCCGGCGTGCTCGGCTTCCACGTGGACGGATTCGCGCAGGAGTTCCGGAACGTGCAGGCGCGGCTGGCTGTGCCGGTGCCGGACGGCATAGCGGACGCCGACGCTGCCTGCGCCGCCATCACCTTCTCCACCGTCGAGCACATGCTGTTCGACAACGCCAAGCTGGAACCGGGCGAGACCGTCCTGATCCAGGCCGGGGGCTCCGGCATCGGCACGGTCGCCATCAAGCAGGCGAAGGCGTTGGGCTGCACGGTGATCGCTACCGCGGGCTCGGACGAGAAGTGCGAGCGGATGCGCGGGTTGGGCGCCGACCACGTCGTGAACTACAGCACCGGCCGCTTCGAAAGCCTCGCCCGCCGCGTGACGGGCAAGCGCGGCGTGGACGTGGTGTTCGAGCACGTGGGCGCCGCGACCTGGGCCGGCAGCCTCCTCAGCCTGCGGATGGGCGGGCGGCTCGTCACCTGCGGCTCCACCAGCGGCGTTTCCGCCGAAACCAACCTGATGATGCTGTTCCAGCGCCAGCTCCGGATCGTCGGCTCCTTCGGCGCGTCCATGCGCAACGTGTCGGACGGCTTGGCGAAGATGGCCGGCGGCATGGCGCCGGTGCTCGACGCGGTGCTTCCGCTCGACGCCTTCGAGGACGCGCTGCGGCGCCTGGAATCGCGGCGGGTCTTCGGCAAGATCGTCGTCACCCTCTGATGCCGGGCGCCGCGTGAAGGCGGCGCTGCGGCGCGGGGCGGACGCCGCCGTGGCGGCCGTGGTCCGGGCCGCCTTCGCGCTGCTCCGGGCGCTCGGGCCGGACCGGGCGTCGGCGTTCGGCGGGGCCGCGGCCCGCGCCCTGGGGGCGCTGCTGCCGGCGCATCGCGTGGCGCTCGACAACCTCCGCGGCGCCTTCCCCGACATGCCGGAGGCGGAGCGGCGGCGCGTGCTCCGGGAAGCCTGGGACAACCTCGGCCGCACGGCCTGCGAGTACGTCCACATGGACCGCATATGGGACTTCGACGAGGCGCGGCCGAACACGGGCCGCATCGAGATCGCGCCCGGGTCGACCGCGGTGTTCGAACGGCTGCGCTCGGACGGCAAGCCGGCGCTGATCTTCGCGGCCCATCTAGGCAATTGGGAACTGCCCGCCGTCGCCGCGGCGCGGCACGGGTTGGAAGCGGCGGTGCTCTACCGGCGGCCGAACAACCCCTTCGTCGCGCGTGACATCCTGGCGCTCCGCGCGGGCAGCATGGGCGAGCTGATCCCGGCGGGGGTCGCCGCCCCGGTCCGCATGATGGAGGCGCTGGACCGCGGCGCGCATGTCGGGATGCTGGTGGACCAGCGCTTCGGGCGCGGCCCGCGCGTCGATTTCCTGGGGCGGCCGGCGGCGAGCAACCCGCTGCTGGCGCGGCTCGCGCGCCGCTTCGACTGCCCGGTCCACGGCGCGCGGGCCATCCGGTTGCCGGGCGGCCGGTTCCGGCTGGAGATCACCGAAGAGGTGGCGCTGCCGCGCGACGCCTCGGGGCGCGTGGACGTGGAGGCCGCGACGGCGCTGGTGAACCGCATCGTCGCCGGCTGGGTGCGGGAGCACCCGGGCCAGTGGCTCTGGATGCACCGGCGCTGGCGGTGAGGCGCAGGCGGCGCCGTCAGCCTTTCCGCAGCATCTCGATGATGCCGGAGAAGTCCTTGTCGCCGCCGCCCGCTTCCAGGAAGCGCTGGTAGAAAGCCAGCGCCTGGGCGCCGAGCGGGGTGTTGGCGCCCGAGCCTTTCGCCGCTTCCTGCGCCAAGCCGAGATCCTTCGCCATCAGCGCCGCGGCGAAGCCGGGTTTGTAATCGCGGTTCGCCGGGCTGCCCGGCACCGGGCCGGGGACGGGGCAGTAGGTGCTCATCGCCCAGGAATTGCCGGAGGAGTTCGAGACCACGTCGAACAGCGCTTGGTGGGTCAGGCCCAGGCGCTCGGCCAGGATGAAGCCCTCGCAGGTGGCGATCATCGTGGCGGCGAGGATCATGTTGTTGCAGAGCTTGGCGGCCTGCCCGGCGCCGGCCTCCCCGCAATGGACGATCTTGCGGCCCATGGCCTGGAGGATCGGCTCGGCGCGGGCGAAGCCCGCCTTCGTGCCGCCCACCATGAAGGCCAGCGTCGCGCCTTCCGCGCCCATGACGCCGCCGGAAACCGGCGCATCGAGCATCTCCCGGCCGCCGCTGTTCGCGGCGACCTCGCGCGCGGTGGCGACGTCGATGGTGGAGCAGTCGATCAGGACGGCGTCGGGCCCGCTGGCGGCGACCATGCCGCCCGCGCCGAGCCAGGCGTCGCGGACGTGCTTGCCGGCGGGGAGCATGGTGATGACGACCTCGGCGCCGCGGGCGGCTTCGGCGGCGGAAGCGGCCGGGGACAGGCCGGCGGCGGCGGCGGCCTCCAGCGCCGTGGGCACGATGTCGAAGACGGCGACCCGGTGGCCGGCCTTGGCCAGGTTCCGCGCCATCGGCGCGCCCATGTTGCCGAGTCCCACGAAGCCGATGCGTGCCATGCGTCCGTTCCCTCCTTCGCCTTTGTAGGCGCCAGTCTGGACCGGGCCGCCGGCGCCCGGAAGCGGCGGCGCCCCGACAAAGCCGCAAAATGGGAGGAACAAGGCAACGTTCAGAATCTTGCAAGAGTGCCGATGCTCCCCGCCTCCGTACCCGCCGCGTCGCCCCGCGCGCCGGTGGCCGCGCCTCCGGCCCTCCTGCGCGGCGCCGTCCTGGGGCTCGCCTGCGCGCTTTGCGTGGGCCTGTTCTTCCGCAACCAGATCGCCAACGGCTTCACGCTGCTGCTGGGCGACCGGCACGACGCCGTCATCGCCCTGTCCATCATGGAGCATTGGCGCAACGTGCTGGCCGGCGCCGCGGAATGGTCGCGCACCGCCTACTTCCACCCGGTGCCGCACACGCTCGGCTACAACGACGGGTACTTCCTGTTCGGCGTGGCCTACGCGGCCTTCAGGGCGATCGGGGCCGATCCCTTCCTCGCGGGCGAGCTGACGAACATGGCCATGCGGGCCGTGGGCTTCCTCGGGATGCACGCCGCTTGCCGCGGTGTCCTCGGGCTGCCGTTCGGGTGGTCGCTGCTCGGGGCGGCGCTCTTCACCCTGAGCAACAACCTCTTCATCCGCGCGAGCCACGCGCAGCTCTTCTCCGTCGGCTTCCTGCCGGTGCTGGCGACGCTGCTGCACGCGGCCGGCTCGGCGCTGCTCGGGCGGCGGCCGAAGGCGCTGCTGGGCTGGGGCGCGGCCTTCGTCCTGCTCTTCGCCGCGGTGCTGATGACCGGCTTCTACATGGCTTGGTACTTCGCCTTCCTGGCCGCCGCGACCTTCCTGGCGTGGTTGGCGCTGGCCGGGGGCGCCCAGCGGCAGGCGCTGGCCGCGGCCGTGCGCGCGGCGCCGCTGCCTTTGGCGGCGCTCGCGGCGCTGGCCGCCGTCGCCAACCTGCCGTTCCTGCGGCTGTACCTGCCCAAGGCGGCCGAGACCGGGATGCATCCTTGGGAGATGGCGTTGCAGCACACGCCGACCCTGCTCGACGTGCTGCACGTGGGCGAGGCGAACCTGCTGTTCGGGTGGCTGGTGGTGCTGCTCAACGGCGCGTTCCGCCCCGACTTCCCGGCCTGGAGCGAGCGCATGACCGGGCTGACGCCGGTGCTGCTGCTGTGCTTCGCCGCCGCCACGGTTTGGCTGTGGCGCGGCGCGGCAGGCCCGGAGCCGGTGCGGCGCGCTTGGCTGCAGGCGCTCGCGCTTGCGACCGTCGCCACGTGGGCGCTGACCCTGCGCGTGGGCGACGCGACTGCGTGGTGGCTCGTCTGGAACGCGGTGCCCGGGGCCAAGGCGGCGAGGGTGGTGGCGCGCTACCAGCTCGTCCTCGCCATGCCCGTGATCGCCCTGGCGGTGCTGGCCCTTTCCGCCTGGGCGCGGCGCCTGCCGGCGGCGGCTTTGGCGGGAGTCGCGGCGCTGCTGCTGCTGGAGCAGGCGAACGGCTACGCGCCGCTGTTCCTGGACCGGCCCCTGGAGTCGTCGCGGCTGCGAGCGGTGCCGCCGCCGCCGGCGGAGTGCCGCGCGTTCTGGGTTTCGGCGGCGCGGACGGAAAGCCGCTTCGGCGAGGCGGTGGAGGACCCGTACAACCACAACACGGAGGCCATGCTGATAGCCTCCGTGCTGCGCCTGCCGACGGTGAACGGCATCTCAACCTTCAACCCGCCCGGCTGGCCCGCGGGCTTGCCGGGGCGAGAAGGTTACGAGGCGGAGGTCGCGGCCTGGGCGGAGAAGCACGGGCTGACCGGCTTGTGCGCGCTCGACCTGCAACGGATGGCATGGCGCACGCCCGCGGGGGCGTGAGCGCCGCCGAACCCCTCCGCGCCGGCCGCGTTGCCGAATCTCGAGGGACCGCAGCAGGAGACGAAGCGTATGCCGGACAAGAAGCAGCAAAGCGCGCCGGCCGACGATGCCGGCCGTGACGAGCGCGCGTCGGGCGATATCGACAACCCCATCCCGCCGGACGAGGCGCAGGCGGGAGACCGGTCCGAACTGGGGGCCAACCTCGGCGGACCCGTCGACGTCTTCCCCGGCGCCCGCCGGGGCGGGGTCGATCACCGGACACCGGGGGCCGCGCCGATCCGGAACCGGGCCGGGTCGCAGGAGCGGAAGGAATAACCCGCGGCGCGACCGCCGGAGGAAACCCGCGCCGGGTTGCCGGCTTATCGCTGCGGCAACGGATCGGAGGGCCGGACCTTGGGGATCATCTGGAGCATCATCATCGGCTTCATCGCCGGATTGATCGCTAAATTCTTGATGCCGGGGCGCGATCCCGGCGGCTTCATCATCACCACGCTGCTGGGTATCGTCGGCGCCGTGGTCGCCACCTATCTCGGCCAAGCGGTCGGTTGGTATCGGCCAGGAGAAGGCGCGGGCTTCATCGGCGCGGTGGTCGGGGCGGTGATCGTGCTTGCGATCTACCGCATGGTGGTTTCGCGCCGGACGGTGTGAGCCAAGCTACGGTGTGAGCCAAGCTAAGGAAGCACGCCCCGGAATCGTCGACGATACCGGGGCGCTTTCCTGTGGAAGCGGGCGCGCAACGTCGCGCCCGCCGCGCCCAGCCGCGGTCAGTCGCCTCGGACGGTGGCGGCCTCGGGGCCCTTGCGCCCTTGAACCACGGTCATCGTGACCGTCTGGCCTTCGGCCAATGGCGGCATGCCGCTGCGCTCCAGCGCGGTGGCATGGATGAAAACGTCCTTGCCGCCGGATTCCGGCGTGACGAAGCCGAAGCCCTTTTGCGGGTTGTACCACTTCACGATGCCGCGCATCTCTTCGCCGCTGCCGGGCGGGGGCGGCGTGAAGCGCGAGCCGCCGCCGCCGCCGTACCCACCGCCGAAGCCGGAGCGCGGCGCCGCCGGCGGGGGCGCGGTGCCTTCCTTGATCTCCAGCACCTCGGTGACCTGCTGGCCTTTCTGGCCCGGCCCGACGCGCACGCGGAGGATGGCGCCCGGCGCCACGGCGTCGGCCCCGGCGCGTTGCAACACGCTCACGTGCAGAAAGGCGTCGCCGGAACCGCCGTCCACTTCGACGAAACCGAAGCCCTTCTCCGCGTTGAACCATTTGACCACCGCGCCCGTCTCCGGCCCGCCGAAGCTGCTCATCGGGCTCGGGCGCGACGGGGCGAAACTGGGTGGTGGCGACCATCCCCCGCCGTCGGGCGGGGGGAAATCGTCGTCGAAACCGCGCTTGCGGGGGCGGCGGGAACGCCAGCTATCCTTGTCGGCCATTGTCCTGAACTCGTCGGTCTCTTCCACCGCCGGGTTGCCTCGTCGCGAACCGGGCAGTCCATTCTAGACGCCCGGCGGGCGCCCGGGTGGTCGTGCCCCCGAAGGGTACGGCCGCTCCACTGCGCTTTGAAGAGCATATTCGGCGGGAGGGCAAGCGGCGGAATGTGAAAAGCCATGCTCCAGCCGCCGAAGCGCCCGATCCATCAAAGCAGCCCCAAACGCCGGGCGAGGTCGCCGTACAGCGCGATCTGCGCCTTGAGGAAGTCCCGGGTCGCGTCCGGGGACAGCAGCCGGGGGACGCTGCCGCTCCGCCTCGTCGCCTCGATCCATCCGCGGTCGGAGCCGAGCGATGCGATCGCGCCCACCCAGACTTCGACGACGGGCGCCGGGAGCGAAGCCGGGCCGAACAGCCCGCTCCATCCGGTGATCGCTTCGAGGCTCTCCGCTTCGGCCTCCTTCGCGCTGGGAACGCCGGGCAGGAGCGGGTGGCGCTCGCGCCCGCCCGAAACCAGGGCACGGACGGAACGCGACGACAGGGCGGCGGCGGCGTCCGTGAAGCCGCACCCAACGAAGTGCGCCTGCCCCGAAGCTACCGCCGCGACGGCTTCGGCGCCGCCGGCGAAAGGCAGGGCGGTGCCGGCATCTATCGGCAAGCCGTTGGCCACGAAAAGTTGGCGGACGCCGAGGTCCAGGATGGTCGCGGGGCCGGAGGTGGCGAAGGTCATGCGGCCGGGCGCTTCCCTCAGCGCGCCGAGCAGTTCTCCGAGGCGCCGCCACGGCGCGTCGGCGCGGACGCAAACGACGAACGGCGTTTCGTGCAGGAGCCCGAGGACCGTGAACTCGTCCCACGTGTAGGGCGTCCGCGGGTCGGTGGCGGGGAGGATGGCCGACGACGCCGTCCGGGCCAGCAGCAGCGTGTGCCTGTCGGGGGCCGCGCGCGCGACCGAGTTGGTGCCTAAGGCACCGGACGCCCCGGGGCGGTTCTCGACCACGATCGAAGCGTTCTTGTTCGGCAGGTGGCGCGGGGCGTGGACGGCGAGGAGCCGCGCCGCCGCGTCTGCCGATCCGCCGGCGGAAAAGGGCGCGACCAAAGTGACCGGTTGGCTCGGGTATGGCGGGTCCGTGCCCTGGGCGTGCGCCGCAGCCGCGGCGGCAGCGCCCGGCAAGCCGGCGATCATGGCGCGACGTCGCAACATCAAGCCGGCCCTTCCAAGCCGCGACATGCGGTGTGGCCGGCTATTTGACCCCTCCGAGGCGGCTTTGCCAGCGCGCTCGGGAAGTTTCGCGGGACGCTCGACCGCCGCGGGGCCGTCACGCCCGGGCGGATCGCGGACGCGCCGCCGCGCGTCGGTCCGCCGCCGCCCTTCGCGGCGCTTTCCGGCGTCGGGACACCATCATGCCGGCCGTCCCGGGCCCAACGCGTCGCGGAGCCGAAGGGCCAACTCGCCGCGATCGTAAGGCTTGCCCAAGGCCGGGACGGCGCGTCCGGACGGCGTGGCGGCGAGGGGCGCTTGGCCCGGATCCGCCAACAGCAACACGCGGGGGGCGGGCGGGCGGCTTTCCGCGTGCGCCGCCAAGTCCCGTCCTTTCGGGCCGGCGGAAGCGTCCACCAGGAGCAGGTCGGCCCGGACGCCCCGTTCCAGCAATGCGGCGGCTTCGTGCGCCGAACCGGCCCGGACCACCGAGTAGCCGAGGCCTTCGAGCAAGGCGGTGGTGGCGTCGCGCGCGCCCTGGTCGGCATCGACCAGGAGCACGCGTTCGCTGCCGCGGAGCGGCGCCGGCGCGTCGTCCGGGGACGGCACGCACGGCAAGAGCAACCTTGCGACGGTGCCGCTGCCGGGCCGCGACCGCAGCGAAAGGTGGCCCTGCGACTGCTGCGCGAAGCCGTACACGGTGGACAGCCCGAGGCCGGAGCCGGGCCCGCCGTCCTTGGTCGAGAAGAAGGGTTCGGTGGCGCGGTTCAGGACTTCCGGCGCCATCCCGGAGCCCGCGTCGGCGACGGCCAGCGAGGTGTAATCGCCCTCGGGCACCTCGCCCGAAGCGACCTCCGGCGCGTCCGGCCCGAGGCGCACCGAGCCGGTGGAGATCGTGACCACGCCGCCGCCGGGCATGGCGTCGCGGGCGTTGAGCAGCAGGTTGACCAGCGCCACCTCCACCTGCGCCGGGTCCGCGAGGCAAGCGGCGATGCCCGGTTGCAACCGCGTCTCCAAGCGGATGCCCGGGCCCAAGCTGCGTTGGGCGAAGTCGCCCAAAGACGCGACGAGCGCGTTCAGGTCCACCGCGCGGCGTTCGAGTTGCTGCCGCCGGGCGAAGGCGAGGAGCTGCTTGGTCAAATTCCGCGCTCGCGCGACGGCTTCGCGCATCCGTGACGAGTAGCGCTCCCTCCGGTCGGCGTGGCCGGCCTTCTCCATCAGTTCGAGGTTGCCGGCGACGACCATCAGGAGGTTGTTGAAATCGTGCGCTATGCCGCTGGTGAGCTGCCCGACAGCCTCCAATTTCTGCGATCGACGCAGCGCCGCCTCGGCAGCGCGCTGGCCCGTGACGTCGAGCTGGCTGCCGAAGAAGTACAACAGTTCGCCGTCACGCCCGAAGACGGGGCTGACGAACAAAGCGTTCCAGAACGGCGTGCCGTCGCGCCTGTAGTTGACCAGTTCGACGGTGGCCGACGCGCATTCGCGGATCGCGCGGCGCAAGGCCTGGATCGACGCGGCGTCGGTTTCAGGCCCTTGGACGAAGCGGCAGTTGCGGCCGAGCACCTCCTCGGCGCTGTAGCCGGTCATCCGCAAGAAAGCGGGGTTTGCGAAAATGATGGGGTTGTCGGCTTGCCGCGGGTTCGTAACGACCATGGGCAGGCCTGCCTGCGCGACGGCCGCGAAGAAGACGTCATCCGACCCGGCGGCGGGACCCATCGCCCCTGCAAAATCGCGCGCACGCTTCGACGCGTCGTCGTCGGTGTTGGGCGCCATCCATGCTCCTGCTTCGCGCGCGACGATCCGCGCACCGCATCGGCACAAAGGCCCGAAAGCCGCTGCCGGTTGGGCAGGTCACGTACTCGTCACTGCGCCGGGGCGCAACGCGCCGGGCCGAGGCGTGCTTGTTCGTCGGGGGAGAGGAACTGACGTATGGATGCCGCACAACCTGTGTTGCTCGTGGTCGAGGACGATTTCCTCGTGCGCTTGACGATGGCGGATGCGCTGACCGATGGCGGCTTCGAAGTGATCGAAGCGGGGGACGCTCGGGAAGCGTTGAGCCAAATCTGTGAACGCAACGACATCTCCGCGATGCTCACCGACATCAACCTGCCGGGCGGCGAGGACGGTTTCGCGCTCGCGCGAGCCGTGCGGGTGATCAGGCCCGATCTGCCGGTGGTCTACGCGTCGGGCCGCTACACCGCCGCGGAGAGCGGCAAGTCGGTCGATGGATCGCGGTTCCTGGCGAAGCCGTTCACGCCTTCCCTGGCCGCTGACGTGATCCGCGACCTGATGGGCGCCGAAAGTCATCCCGTCCCGGCGCCAAGCCCTCAGCAAGATAGCCGCCGGCTGGTCTGACGTCGCCGCAGCGCCGGATCGGGTGCGGCCACGGCCCGCCATGCCCACCCCGATCCAGGCCGTCCGGCGGATTAAGCACGCCGCATCTCGTCCAAGGTCGCTTTTGCGACCTTCAGCGCCGAATTAGCGGCCGGAACGCCGGCGTACGCGGCGACTTGCAGCAGGACTTCGGCGATCTCCTCCTCCGTCACGCCGGTGTTGCGGGTGGCGCGCACGTGCAACCGCAACTCGTCGTCGTGTCCTAACGCGGCGAGCATGGCGAGGCAGAGCAGGCTGCGGTCGCGGCGGGCCAAGCCGGGACGCGTCCAAACGCGCCCCCAAACGCCTTCCAGGATGAACTCGCGGAAGGGCGCGTCGAGCGCGTTGGCGGCCGCGTCGGAACGCGCGACGTGGTCCTCGCCCAGCACGGCGCGCCGAACCGCTAAGCCGGCCTCGGCCGCGGAAGCGCCGGGTGTCGGGACCACCCTTCCCATGTGCGCGAGCAACGCGCGGGTCATGGCGTCTTCGCGCTCGAAGGTGGGGATGTGCGCGGCGTCGGCGATGGTGACGAACTCGGTGCCCGGGATGGCGTCCCGCACCGCTTGGGCTGCGGCCGGCGGCGTGGAAGCGTCCTTGTCGCCGACGACCACGGTGGTCGGGCATGTGACACGCCCGATCACATCCGCGCCGCGCGTGTCGCGCAACGCCGTGGCGCAACCGGCGTAGCCGACGGGATCGGTCCGGAGCAGCATCCGTCGTAGCGCCTTGGACGACGGCAAGGATTGGTCCAGCACCCACCGTTCCATCACGGCGTCCGCGACGGCCGCCATGCCGCCCCGCGCCACCGCGTCCATCCGCTGCTGCCACGCCTCCGGCGGCGGGAACTCCAGGGCCGTGTCGCACAGCATGAGGGACGCGACCCTGTCGGGTGCGAGGGCGGCCATTTCCATGGCGATGCGCCCACCGATGGAAACGCCGCAGACATGCGCTTGCCGGACGCCGAACCCGTCCAGCAGGCCGAGCGCGTCGCGCGCGAGCAGATCCATCGTGTAAGGGCCTTCAGGCGCTTCTGACAGGCCGTGCCCGCGGAGGTCCGGGCGGATCACGCGGTGGCCGGCGCGGGCCAGCGCCGCCGCCTGCGGATCCCAGACGTGCAGGTTGGTGCCGAGCGAGTGCAGCAGCAGGACCGCTCCGCCCCCCGCCGGGCCATCGGTCTGGACGTGGGCGACAAAACCGTTGAGGTCGACAAACATCGGCTCCGCTCCGTTCCCCGCTAATCGCGCATGAGGCCCTCGGCCTCCATCCAGCGCTGCACGCGCGACGCCGCGTCGTCGCTGTTGTTGTCCATCATGAGCATGTGGGAGTTGCCCGTGACGCCGGCGGCCGGGAGGTCGAGGGTGTCGGCGCCGCCGCCCGCGGCGCGAACGCGCTCCTGCCACCGTTCCACGTTGCCGCGGATGCGGCTCCAGAAAGGGTCCTCGGCGATGCGATCGCCCCAGACCACGGAATGCGGGACGCCACCCACGCGCGCCGCCTGCGCGTCCGCGCCCGGCGTGCCCGAGGGCTCGACCGCGATGACGGCGCGCACCTTGTCCAGCGCGTTGAGGGCGGCGGTGAAGGCGAAGTTGCCGCCCTGGCTCTGCGCCATGACGACGCAAGGGCACACGGCCTGGACGATGGCGTCGTAAGCCGCCTGGATCTGCCGGTCCGTGGTCGTCCAACGGGGCGCCGACTGCTTGGCGAATCGGTCCCAGTGCGCGATGGGGAAGCGGCCGCCGGGGAAGGGGACGCGGCGCGCCGCATCGTCGTCCCATTCGGACCGTTCGCCGATGCGGAACAGCGCCCAGCCTTCGCCCACGGTGCGGAACACGGGTTCGCCGGCGAACACCTCGGGGAAGCGCGCCCAGCCGCTGCGGCCGCGCTCGACGGCGTCGCTGACGTAAACGTCGTGGCCCGCCCGCAGGAAGAACATCTGCCAGCCGGGCCTGCCGTCTGGCGTGGTTTCCCAGGTCGCGCCGGTGAGGCCGCCGGGCCAGAGCAGAAGGGGGTAGCGGGCGCGGGGCGCTTCGAGCTTCACGAACAGCGCGTACATCTGCTCGACATGGAACCGGCCGTTGGGGGCGACGCGCAGCGGCGGGGCGCCGGGGCTGAAGACGGTCTCGCGCTCGGGCAAGCCTTCGACGGCCGCAACGCGGCCGCCGACGTGCATGCTGCCGATCTCGCGCACGGCGAGCGGGGCCGATCCGCCGCCGGGCCGCGCGCCCTGCGCCGCCGCGGGGCCGGCGAGGGCGGTGAGCAGCAGCCAAGCGGCCCCGGCCACGAGCTTCATGGCGTCCCCTCCCCGTCGTCCGCCCCAGCGTGCCAGCGGCGTCCGGGACGGGCAACGCCGCGGCGCGAGGGCATTGCGGCGGATGGTCGTCCCCCATCGGGGGCGTGCTATAGGCTTCGCCCATGGACCAACCCGTGCCCGGGCCCTACCGCGAAGGGCTGCCGCCCCAGCCGCCCGGCCCGCCGGAAGGCGAGCAGCATTTCACCGCGTCCGAAACGGTGCGCGACCTCGTCATCGGCACGGCCGACGGGCTCACGGTGCCCTTCGCGCTGGCGGCCGGGCTGTCGGGCGCCATCGCCGCCAACCCGCTGATCGTCACGGCCGGCTTGGCGGAGATCGCGGCCGGCTGCGTCGCCATGGGGCTGGGCGGCTACCTCGCCGCCCGCACCGACGCGCAGCATTACGTGTCCGAACGGGCGCGCGAGGAGCGGGAAACCCACGAATGGCCGGACCGGGAACGCTGGGAGGTCTCGGCCATCCTGCACCGCTACGGGCTGCGCGGGGAAACCCTCCACCGCGCCACGGAAGCCATAGCCAGCGACCGCAAGCGCTGGGTGGACTTCATGATGCGCTTCGAGCTCGAACTGTCCGAGCCGGCGCCCGACCGCGCGGCGAAGAGCGCGGCCACGATCGGCAGCGCCTACGTGGTGGGCGGCCTGATCCCGCTCGCCCCTTACATGGTGTTCGCCGAGACGCGGCCGGCGCTGCTCGTCTCGGCGGCGTTCACCGGCGTCGCCTTGCTCGGCTTCGGTTGGCTGAAGGCGCGCGCGACGGGCTTGCCGCCGCTGCGCGGGGCGGTGCAGACGCTCGGCGTCGGCGGCCTCGCCGCGGTGGTGGCCTACCTCGTGGCGCGCTGGGTCGGCGGCGGCGCCTGACTAAAGCGGCCGGTTGGCGCGCGCCAGCACCGCTTCGAACAGGACTTGGCAACCCGCCTCGGCCTCTTCGGGCAGGATGCTCTCCGCCTCGTTGTGGGACAGCCCGTCCTTGCACGGCGTGAAGATCATGGCCGTGGGCACGCGGCGGGAGACGTAGACGGCGTCGTGGCCGGCGCCGCTGACGATCTCGCGCGCGGGGAAGCCGAGCCGGGCGGCCGCCTGGCGCACGAGGTCCACGCACCCGGCATCGAAGGCCTGGTGCGGAAAGCGGAACAGCTCCTGCAATTCCAACTCCACGCCGCAGCCGCGGGCGATGGCGTCGGCCTCGCGCGGGAACTCGGCGGCGAGCCGCTCCATCTCGGCCGTGGCGGGATGCCGGAACTCGACGCTGAAGCGCGCTTCGCCTGGCACCACGTTGCGGCTGTTCGGCTCGACCTGGAGGAAGCCGACCGTGCCGCGGCCGTCCTCGCCGCGGGCGCGCATCATGCGGTCCACCAAGTCCACGATGCGGGCCGCGCACACCAGCGCGTCGCGCCGCGCGGAGGGCGGGGTGGTGCCGGCGTGGCTGTCCTGGCCGGTGACGCGCGCGTCCCACCACACCTGCGCCTGCGCGCCGGTGACGACGCCGACCGCCTTCGCTTCCCGCTCAAGGATCGGGCCCTGCTCGATGTGCAGCTCGAAGTAGGCGTCGGCGGGGAAGGGGGCCGCCGGGTGCGGGCCGCGCGCGCCGATCCCGTCCAGCGCTTCGCCGACCGAGACGCCCCCGGCGTCGCGCGCGGCCAGGATCTCGCCTTCCGGGTAGACGCCGGCCCAGACGCCGCTGCCCATCAGCGAACGGCCGAACCGGCTGCCCTCCTCGTCGGTCCAGTTCACCAGTTCCAGCGGGGCCTCGGTGGCGATGTCGAGGTCGCGCAAGGTCCGCATCACCTCCAGCCCGGCCAGCACGCCGAGCGCGCCGTCGAACTTGCCGCCGGAAGGCTGGCTGTCGAGGTGGCTGCCGAAGAGCACCGGCGCGCGGCCCGGGTCCCGGCCTTCGCGCCGGGCGAACATGTTCCCCATCGAGTCCACGCGGACGGAAAGGCCGAGGGCCTCGCACCAGTCCCGGAAGCGTTCGCGGCCCTGCGCGTCCTCCGCGGAAAGGGCGAGGCGCCTGACGCCGCCGCGCGGCGTGGCGCCGATCTCGGCCATCCGCATCAGGCTGTCCCAGAGGCGTTCGCCGTCGATCCGGCGGTTGGTGCCGCTCAAGTCGGTGCTCCCTCTCGTTCCAGCGGCCGCCAAAGGCCCGGGGTGGCGAGTTCCAGCAGGTGGCCGTCCGGGTCGCGGAAGTAGACGCTCACGCTGGGGACGGGCCTGGACGACGGCCAGACCGTGCGCCCCTCGATGGCGACGCCGCGCGCGGCGAGGTGGCTTTCCCAACGCGGCAAGGCGTTCGCCGCGACGGAGAAGGCGCAATGGATCGGACCGGCGCCGTCGTGGGGCGGGATGGTGCCGCCGGGCAGGTGCGCCGTCTCGGTGGCGGCGCCGCGGCGGAAGATCAGCAAGGCGCTGCGGCCCCCGACCGGGTAGGCGGTCAGGCGGGCGTCGGCGAACATGGGCGCCAAGCCGAGGACCCCTTCGTAGAACGCCCGCGCCCGCGCCATGTCGTCGACGTAGAGCGCCGTTTCGAGCACGCCGTCGAGGGCGGGGGCCGCAGCGTCTTGGACCATGGCGCCGCAGTGTCCGGCCGGGCCGCCGGGTGGCGCAAGGCCCCGTCCTTGGTGCCGGGGGGCGCCGACACGATATCGGGGCCATGCGCCGCCGCCGCGCCCTCCTGCTCTCGATCGCGTCCGCCGCCCTCGTGCCGGGCGCGACGGCGGGCCGCGCCCAAACAAGCCCCGCGGAGCACAACCGCCAGCTCGAGGCGTGGTGGGCGCGCCAGCGCGAGAAGGAGGCGGCCGACCGCTTCTGGAACGGGCCGCGGGAGCAGCGCCGCAACCTCACCCGCGACCAGATCGACCGCTGGGAAGCGCAGAAGGGCTACCGCGGCCAAGGCCCCACCGGCCTCGCTGGACCCATCGCGCCCTACGGGCCATACGGGTTCAGCCGTCGCATCCCGTGAAGCCCCGCCGCCGGCGCGCGAGGGGCCGCGGCGCGCGGCCCGCACCGGCGAGGAGGGGTACGAGATGGCCACCCGACACCCGAGCGCCCCCGCGGTGCTGCGCAACTCCGACCTGGACGGCGAGGCAGTGCGGAACGCGCGCGTGGACCTCGCCGCGTGCTTCCGCATGGCGGCGCGCCTCGGCTTGCACGAGGGCATCTGCAACCACTTCTCCTTCGTCGTGCCCGGGCGCGACGACCTGTTCCTGGTGAACCCCTACGGCTGGGCCTTCGCCGAGGTCACGGCGTCCCGGTTGCTGATCTGCGATTTCGAAGGAAACGTGGTAGCGGGCGAAGGCGTGCCGGAGGCCACCGCCTTCCACATCCACGCCCGCATCCACCTCCGCAAGCCGCGCGCCAAGGCGGCGTTCCACACCCACATGCCGAACGCGACGGCCCTGGCCATGCTGGAAGGGCCGCCCCTGGTCTGGGCGGGGCAGAGCGCGCTCAAGTTCCACGGCCGGACCCTGGTGGACGAGGACTACAACGGCTTGGCGCTGGGCTCGGCGGAGGGCGACCGGATCGCGGAAAGCCTGGGCGACGCCGACATCGTGTTCATGAAGAACCACGGCGTGCTGGTCGTGGGCGACTCCATCGCCTCGGCCTGGGACGACCTCTACTACCTGGAACGCGCGTGCGAGGCGCAGCGCCTCGCCATGGCGACGGGCCGGCCGCTAAAGCCGGTGCCCGAGCCGGTCGCGGCCAGGACGGCGGCGCAGATGCGCGAAGGCGACGGCGAGAGCGCCCGGCTGCACCTGGAGAGCATCAAGCGCATCCTGGCGAAGAGCGAGCCGGACTTCGCCGATTAGACTCGCTCCGACCCGACCGCCGGCGGTTCACGCCCCGCGCATTCCCGCTCGGGATGGTCCTGGGCTAGAGGGTGTTGCGGCCCGAACTGGCGGGTGTGTGTTGGCGGAGGCGGCCTCCGGTACCGCCGCCGAGTTCAACTCCAGGCGGACCTACGCTGAGCTTCGAAACTGGCCAACCTAACGCCGCTTCCCTTGCTTGGATTTGACTGCCTGCGTTTTCTGTTTCTCCAACGGTTCTGCCTGACGGTAAGGCTTTTGGGCCGTAATCGAGACGTCCAGAGTAGGGCTGTGATCGAGAGCAAGCGGCTCTGAAGATTTAGGCACAGCAGACGTGAGTCCTGTCATGTCCGTGAGAAGCCGTTGCCGAATTAACTCACGCACCTCTTTGTCTTTGATGGTGTCGATCTTTTTCGCAAGATCAAGCACGCCGTGAGCGCCTTTTAAGCGTAAATCCTGTGCTTTTGCTAGAACTTCTAGCTCTGCAAGCGCGGTTCCTGCCGCAACTCGTCCTAAGAGTGCATCTCGGCCTTTTGCAAAAGGCACTGCGCAAGCGTAAAGGAGCGAATTATAAGCTTTTTTCGATTTGGCAATCAAAGAAATGATTAGTGAACCAGGGCTGGCATCAAGGACTAACAGCTTGTCTTCTTCGCCTACTAGATCCTGTTCCAGATCAGCAGATGGACGCTCACGAAGAACACGAGCAAGATCGTCCTCCCGGCCTTCGTTAACTAGCAGCGTAATCGCATAAATTTGGCGAAGATGATGAATCCTGTGTTCTAATAACTCTGCCGTAACTTTTTCGTTTGGGCCAATAATTTCGAGGCGAACGGGAGCAAACTCGCCTGGATTTAACGTGGATACCAAAGAAACAACGAGGCTGTCCTGGTCAGCTTGGATGCGGAGATTGTAAGTTTGACTTAGGCCTAGCTCTAGAAAGTCTGGTCCGCGACTGTCGTCCGTAGAGGCGGCTGCACTGCTAATCGAGAGTCCTTTAGAAATACCGATGAAGTCTTCGAAGCCGATGCGGTATGTAGAGCTACGAGGGGGTTGGAGAATCGCAAATCGAGGCACGCGCATTATCTCCTGAGGTGAGGTTGGTAAGTAACGGCATCGGAGACGAAGGTCTGCAATCCGTCTTTGTTGGAGTTTAAGCGTCCGACGCAGGCACAACCGTTGATTAGGTCCGCAACCCGCTTCAGCCAAGCCCCGTCCGAAGAGCGCGGCGCGGGGCCGCACTCGTGCGGACCACATGGCACCACAAGCGCACGGTCCTGACGCCAAGGTTGAAATAGGTAAACAATCCTGCTATGACGTGCCGCCTCCCCTTGGATCGGCAGCCCCCGCCATGACCGACGCCACACCCCCTTCCGCCCAACCCGCCCTCTCCACCGCCCCGGCGGCCGAGGCCGAACGCGCCGCCGCGGCCGCCCGCGCCGCCGAGCGCCGCGCCGAGGCGACCGCCGCCCGTGCCGACCT
>NZ_BAAAFZ010000063.1:0-34064 GCF_039523795.1 Craurococcus roseus
CGCGCCGGGTTTGGGGCGGTGGGTGGCGTGCGGCGGCGCTGCTCGACGCCGGCTGCCCGCGCGTGGCGCTGGCGAACCGCAACGCGGCGCGGGCCGAGGCGCTGGCGCGCGCGCTCGGCGGGCCGGTGGAGGTGGCGGGCTTCGCGTCCCTCGGGCCCACCCTCTCGGACGCCGCCCTGCTGGTGAACACCACCTCGCTCGGCATGGCGGGCCAGCCGCCGCTGGAGTTGGACCTGTCGCCGCTGCCCGCGGGGGCGGTCGTGGCGGACGCCGTGTACGTGCCGCTGGAAACGCCGCTGCTGGCGGCGGCGCGGGCTCGCGGCCTGGCCGCCGTGGACGGGCTCGGGATGCTGCTGCACCAGGCGCGGCCCGGGTTCGAGGCGTGGTTCGGCGCGGCACCCGCGGTGGACGCCGCGCTGCGCGAGGTCGTCGCCGCCGACATACCGCGGCGATGAAGGTGCTCTGCCTCACCGGCAGCATCGGAATGGGCAAGTCCACCGCCGCCGCCACCTTCCGCCGGTTGCGCGTGCCGGTGTTCGACGCCGACGCCGCCGTCCACCGGCTGCAAGGGCCGGGCGGGCGCGCCGTGGCGCCGATCGCCGCCGCCTTCCCCGGCGCGGTGGCGCCCGACGCGCCCCGCGGCGGCCCGCGGGTGGACCGGGAAGCGCTGCGCCGCGCGGTGCTGGGCGACGGCGCGGCGCTGTCGCGGCTGGAGCGCATCGTCCACCCTCTGGTGCGCGACGAGGAGCGGCGCTTCCTGGCGGCGGCGCGGCGGCGGGGGGAGCCGTTGGCGGTGCTCGACATCCCCTTGCTGTTCGAGACCCGCGGCGAAGGGCGCTGCCATGCGGTGGTGGTGGTGACGGCGCCCCCCGCGGTGCAGCGCTTCCGCGTGTTGCGCCGCCCCGGCATGACGCCGGACCGCCTCCGCGCCATACTGGCGCGGCAGGTGCCCGATTCGGAGAAGCGCCGGCGGGCCGACCACGTCGTCCGCACCGGCCTTTCGCGCTTCCAGGCCCAGCGCGCCATCCGGGCCATCGTGAGGGGGTACAGACCCGCGCCATGACGCGCCAGATCGTACTGGACACGGAGACCACCGGCCTCGACCCGCTGAAGGGCGACCGCGTGATCGAGATCGCGGCCATCGAGCTGTCGAACCTGATGCCGACCGGCCGCACCTTCCACGTGCTGGTCGACCCGGAGCGCGACGTGCCGGAGGAAAGCACGCGCGTCCACGGGTTCACCGCGGAGATGCTGCGCGGCAAGCCGAAATTCGCGGAGGTGGCGGAGGAATTCCTCGGCTTCCTCCGCGACTCGCCCATCGTCGCGCACAACGCGCCCTTCGACTTCGGCTTCCTCGACGCCGAGCTGGTGCGCGCCAAGCGGCGGCCGCTGGACCGCGCGCGGATGGTGGACAGCCTCGCGCTCGCCAAGAAGCGCTTCATGGGCATGCCGAACAGCCTGGACGCGCTGTGCCGGCGCTTCGGCATCGACAATTCGATGCGCACCAGCCACAACGCGCTGCTCGACGTGCAGCTCCTGGCGCAGGTCTACCTGGAGCTGATGGGCGGCCGGCAGCCCGGCTTCACCCTCGCCCCGGTCATCGGCCCGGCGGTTTCGGCGGCGGGGCCGGCCGGCGCCGTTTCGGCCCGGCCGAGGACGCCGCGGCCGATCGCGCCGAGCGAGGCGGAGCTGGCGGCGCACGCGGCGTTCCTGGCGAAGCTGAAGGACCCGCTATGGCTCCGGCCGCCCTTCGCGGCGGCGGAGTAGGGGCGGCCGGCGGAACACCACGCCCCCCGGGGCGTTGACGCGGCTCGCTAGGAGTGCGGCGCCGTGGCCAATCCGTGGACCAAGAAGAACCCTTTGATGAGCATGTGGCTGAGCGCGGCCAACGCCTGGGCCGGCGCGGCGCGCGGCGCGATGGCGGCGCAGGCGAAGCGCCAGCAGAAGGCCGCGGTGAAGGCGGCGACGCGGGCGCCGGCGGCCAAGAAGCGCCGCAAGTCCAAGTAGCGGCCTCCCGCGCCGAGCGCGCGCCCGATCCGACCCGCCCGCCAGGAGCCGACCGCCCATGCAGACCCTCCGCAACGCCGCCGTCGTCGTCACCGGCGCGTCCTCCGGCATCGGCCGGGCGACGGCCCTCGAATTCGCCCGGCGCGGCGCCCGCGTGGCGCTCGCCGCGCGCCGTTCGGAGCCGCTCGAAGCCGCGGCGGCCGAATGCCGGGCGGCCGGGGCGCAGGCCGTCGCCGTCACCACCGATGTGACGAAGGAGGACGAGGTGGAGGCGCTGGCGCGCGCCGCGCTGGCCGCCTTCGGCCGCATCGACGTGTGGGTGAACAACGTCGGCACCGGCGTGTTCGGCGCCTTCGCCGACGCGCCGGTGTCGCTGCACCGCAAGGTGGTCGAGATCAACCTGATCGGCACCATGCACGGCTGCGCCGCCGCGCTGCCGGTGTTCAGGCGGCAGGGGAGCGGCCGGCTGATCAACATGGTCTCCATGGGCGGCTGGTCGCCCACGCCCTACGCCGCCGCCTACGCCGCCAGCAAGTTCGGCCTGCGCGGCTTCACCGCCAGCCTGCGGGAAGAGCTGCGGGACCAGCCCGGCATCCGCGTTTCGGCGGTGTTCCCGGCGCTGGTGGACACGCCCGGCTTCCAGCACGGCGCCAACGTGTCGGGACGGGCATTGCAGCCGGCCGGCTCCTTCATCCCGCCGGAGGAGGTGGCGCGGGTGATGGTCCGCCTCGCCCTGGAGCCGCGCGACGAGGTGGCGGTGGGCTGGCCGGCCGTGGCCGCAAAGGTTGCCTACGCGCTGGCGCCCGGCGCCACGTCTCGCGCCACCGGCGCGGCCATGCGCCGCTTCCTCCGCAACTCCCCGCCCGCGCCGCGGACGGAAGGCGCGCTGATGGCGCCGGTGCCGGAAGGCACCACGGCCAGCGGCGGCTTCCGAGAGCGCCAAGCCCGGGGCCGGCGCGGGGGCAGCGCGATCGTCGAAGCGTTCACGCCGCGCGGCCCGGCGGGCTTGGCGCTGGCGGGCCTCGCCATGGTCGTCGGCGCGGAGGCGCTGGTCGGGCTGCGGCGGTGGGTGTCCACGCGGGTCTGACCGCGCCATCGCCGCCGCAACGGGGGGGCCGTGATTTGGAGCAGGGGCAAGTGGATTTCGCAACCGCCTTCGCCGGCTTGGCCGAGCGGGGCGAGCGCGAGACGACGGCGCCGCTGGGCGGCGTGGACGTGCGGCTCGTGCGCGTCCCGGCGGGCGGCGAAGGCAGGTGGGACAGCCACCCGGACACCACCGAAACCGTCGTGGTCTGGAGCGGCGAGTTCAAGGTGGAGTTCCGCGACCGCACGCTGTTGCTGGCGAAGGGGCAGTGCTGCGTGGTGCCGGTCGGGGCGGAGCACCGCGGCACGTCCCCGACCGGGGCGGAGGTGGTGTTGTTCACCAGGGGCAAGGCGTAGGTCCTTGGCGCCGCCGCCGGCCCCTGCGTAAGGTGCCGGAGGACCACTCCGGGAGGCGGCGCAGACCGCCCGGTCCGGCACAACGGAGGAGGCGCCGAGATGCCCAGGATCGAATCCACGCGCCGCGCCGCGTTGATGCTGTGCGGCGCCGGCCTCGCCGCCCCCTTCATCGCCGGCCGCGCCCAGGCCCAGGGCGTCACGCTCCGCTCGGCCGACGTCCACCCGGACGGCTACCCGACGGTGGAGGGCGTCAAGCACATGGGCCGGCTGCTGCAAGAGCGGACGAGCGGGCGCATCCGCATCCAGGTGTTCCACAGCCGCCAGCTCGGCGACGAGAAGGACTCGCTGGAGCAGACGCGGCTCGGCGTGATCGACATGACGCGGGTGAACACCGCGCCGCTCAACAACCTGGTGCCGGAAACGTTGGTCGCCGGCCTGCCCTTCCTGTTCCGCGACACCGGGCACATGCAGCGGACCATGGACGGGCCGATCGGCGAGGAGATCGGCCGCGCCTGCTTGCCTCACAACCTGGTGGCGCTGTGCTACTACGACGCCGGGGCGCGCTCCTTCTACACGCGCGCGAAGCCGGCGCGGACGCCGGACGACCTGCGCGGCATGAAGATCCGCGTGCAGCAGTCCGACATGTGGGTGGCGATGATGCGCGCCTTCGGCGCCAACGCCACGCCGCTGCCTTACGGCGAGGTCTATTCGGCGTTGCAGACCGGCGTGGTGGACGGCGCGGAGAACAACTTCCCCTCCTACCTGACGGCCCGCCACTTCGAGGTGGCGAAGCACTACGCCATGACTGAACACTCGCTCACCCCCGAGATCCTGGCGATGGGCAAGAGGAGCTTCGACCGCCTCCCCCGCGCCGACCAGGAAGCCGTGCGCCAGGCGGCGCGGGACAGCGTGCCGCACATGCGCGAGGCCTGGGTGAGGATGGAGGGGGACGCCCGGCGCCAAGTCGAGGCCGGCGGCGCGCAGATCGTCGATGCCGACAAGCAGGCCTTCGCCAAGCTCGTCCAGCCCGTGTACGACCAGTTCGTGCGCGACGACCGGCTGCGGAAGCTCGTCGAGCGCATCCGCGCGGCCTGAGCGGCGGGGTGGAGCGCTTCGCGCGCGGCGTGTCCGCCGTCCTCGCCGCCGTGGCCCGGGTCGCACTCGTGGCGTCCGGCGCGGCGTTGGTGGCCATGACCGTCGTGGTGGCCTGGGGCGTGTTCGGGCGCTTCGTGCTGAACGATACCCCGGCCTGGGCCGAGGCGTCCGCGATGCTGCTGCTCGGCTGGGTGATCCTCGGCGCCGCGGCTGTGGGCGTGCGCGAGGGCTTCCACATGGGCTTCGGCTCGCTCCGCGACGCGCTGCCCGCGCCGCTGGCGCGCGCGTTCGACGTGGCCTCCGACGCGGTGGTGACGGCGTTCGGCCTGGCGATGCTCTGGTACGCGACGGAACTCGCCTGGACGGTGTGGAACGCCACCCTGCCCACCCTCGGTCTGCCCGGCGCGGTGGAGTACGCGCCGCTGGCGTTGGGCGGCCTGCTGATCGCGCTGTTCGGGGCGGAGCGGCTGCTCGCCCATCTTACGACGGGGAAAGCGCCAGCCGGCGTGCCCGAGCACACTGTCCTCACCGACGCATGATGTTAAGCGAACCACCTTCAAGCACGAGCGTCTGAATCGTTTGCAACACATTTAGGTTGGAGCCAAGGACATGGCGAACAGCCATTTGGATATCGGCAGCCCATACCTCAAACCGGATCGTTTGCAGATTGTCATCGCTCTTATTCAGGCAATGGCAGCGCGCGATAAATACAAAGACATCGCAACCAACTGGCGAGCAAAGGTGTTTTTCGCCGCACCTGATTTGGATCTTCAAAATGTACTACGCGAACATCCGGAGTTCTTCCGTCAGTCTCCGACTGAGCCCGATAAATGGTCCCTGGTGCAGCGCAGGTTTATGCCAAGAGCAGGATTAAACGATTCGAGAGGAGAACAGGGGGAACGCATTGCTCTAAATGACACACAAGTCAAAATGCTGGTTGATCTTGCCATAGGTCTGCACGCCAAGCAGGTCGAGCAGTACAAAGATCGGCGTTGGTTCATCTCGCTTGCTTTGCCAGCCTTGGGTACCTTGCTGGGAGCCGTTCTTGGCGCGACCGCGACCATCGCAGGCTCATGGTTAAAGGCACCGGATGCGAGGCCAACAGCGCCACCTACCGCTGCAAGTGCGCCCGCCGCGACGCGCCCCGGCGATCGTTAGCCCGATCGGGCGGCAGCGGCCTCAATGGAACTCACCGTCCTGCTCGGCGGCTTCGCGCTGCTGCTGCTGATCGGCGTGCCGGTGGCCTTCGCGCTCGGCGCCTCGGCCCTGGCGACGGTGCTCTACATGGACCTGCCGCCGGTGGTGGTGTTCCAGCAGCTCGCCTCCGGCATGAACGTGTTCTCCATGCTGGCGATCCCGTTCTTCATCTTCGCCGGCGACCTGATGATGCGGGGCGGCATCGCGGACAAGCTGGTGGCGCTGGCCGCCGCGATGGTGGGGCACCTGCGCGGCGGCCTGGGGCAGGTGAACATCGTCGCGGCGACGCTGTTCGGCGGCGTTTCGGGCTCGGCCGTGGCGGACGCTTCGGCGGTCGGCGGCGTGATGATTCCGCAGATGAAGGCACGGGGCTACGCGCCGGACTACGCGGTGAACCTGACGGCCAACGCGGCGCTGATCGACCTGCTGATCCCGCCGAGCCACAACATGATCCTCTACGTGATCGCCGCGGGCGGGGCGATCAGCGTGGCGGACCTGTTCACCGCGGGCATCGTCCCCGGCCTGACGCTGATGCTCGCCCTGATGGTGGTGGCGTGGCTGGTGGCGATCCGCCGCGGCTACCCGCGCGAGCGCTTCCCCGGCTGGGCGGTGCTGCTCCGGCTGCTCGCCGGCTCGCTGCCAGGCCTCATGCTGATCGTCATCATCTTCGCCGGCGTCCGCTCCGGCGTCTTCACCGCGACGGAGAGCGCCTGCGTCGCCGTGCTCTACGCCCTGCTGGTGACGGCGCTGGTGTACCGGGGCCTCGGTTGGGCGGGTTTCACGGAGGCGGTCGGCGGGGCGGCGCGCACCACCGGCATGGTCATGCTGATCATCGGCACCGCCACCTCCTTCGGCTGGCTGATGGCGCTGTTGCAGGTGCCGGCGCAGACGGTGGCGCTGATGCGCGGCATCACCGAGGATCCGCTGCTGACGCTGCTGCTGATCAACGTCGTCCTGCTGCTGCTCGGCACCTTCATGGACATGGCGCCGCTGATCATGATCGGCACGCCGATCTTCCTGCCGGTGGTGAAGGCCATGGGCATGGACCCGGTGCATTTCGGGGTGGTGCTGATCCTGAACCTCGGCATCGGCACCATCACGCCGCCGGTCGGGCCGGTGCTGTTCGTGGCCTGCGCGGTCGGCAAGGTCTCGATGTGGGAGGCGACGCGGACCAGCGCGCCCTTCTACGCGGCCTGCCTCGCCGTGCTGCTGCTCGTCACCTACGTGCCGGCGCTGTCGCTGTGGCTGCCGTCGCTGTTCCGCTGACGGCGGCGCAGCCTCAAACGGGCAGCCAAGCCTCGCCGCCCTCGCGCTTCGCCGCGCCTTCCGCCTCCAGCTTGATGAGGTGCGCCAGCAGGCTGCGCCCGGCAGCGGCCACCAGCCGCGGGTCGAGCTCGCCGTAAACCGGCGGCACCAACTCCGCCGCCGTGACGGGCCGCCCGGCGCGCTTCAGCGCGTCCGCCACCAGCGCTTCCCGTTCTTGCCGGTGCGCGGTCAGCGCCGCCAGGAAGGGCCGCGGTTCGACGATGGGCGGGCCGTGGCCGGGGAGCAGCAACCCGTCCTCGCGCTCGCGCACCCGCTCCAGGCTCCGCATGTAGGCCGCCATGTCGCCGTCCGGCGGGCTGACGACGCTGGTGGACCAGGACATGACGTGGTCGGCGCTGAAGAGCGTCCCCGTCCCTTCCAGGGCGAAGCACAGGTGGTTGCCGCAGTGGCCGGGCGTGTGCACCGCGGTCAGGCGCCAGCCCTCCCCCTCCACCGCCTCGCCGTCCGCCAATCGGCGGTCGGGGCGGAAGGCGTGGTCGCCGCCTTCGCCGCCCTCCCCGGGCGGGGTCAGGTGCGGGCCATAAGCGTAGGTCGGCGCCCCGGTCGCCGCGGCGAGCGCCGTGGCGCCGGGCGAGTGGTCGCGGTGGGTGTGGGACACGAGGATGTGAGTCACCGTTTCGCCGCGCGTGGCGGCGAGGATGGCGGCGAGGTGCGCCGCGTCCTCCGGACCCGGGTCCAGCACCGCCACGCTCCGGCCGTGGCCGATGAGGTAGGTGTTGGTGCCGCGGAAGGTGAAGGCGGAGGGGTTGGGGCACAGGACGCGGCGGACGCCGGGCGCCGTGTCCTCCGCTGCGCCCGGGGCAAGCGCGTCGTCGCGGCGGAACGGGATGCCCATGCGCTTCTTTTCCCCTGTGCGACCGGCGGCAGGCGTGCAGGATGCGGCGCCGGGCGCCAAGGTCAACGCCGGCCGCTTCCTGCGGGCCCGTGTGCCCCGAAGCGGTCCCGGGCCCGCCTTGCTCTCGCCACCGCATCGATGCAGAACCCGCGCCGTGGAAGCCGTCGAATACCAACTCATGGACGAGGCCGAGGACGGCTTGTGGTGGTACCGTGCCCTCCATGCGCGGGTGCTCGACGTCCTCGACCCGCGCCGCGCCGGGGAACCTGTGCTGGACGCCGGTTGCGGCACCGGGGGCTTCCTCATGCGGTTGCGGCAGGCCCGGCCGGACCGCCGCGCGGTCGGGCTGGAATTCAACCCGGAGGCGGCGGCGCGGGCGCGGGCCAAGGCTGGCGTCCACGTCGCGGTGGGCTCGGTCAACGCCGTGCCGTTCGCGGACTCCGCGTTCGGCGGCGTGGTCAGCCTCGACGTGCTCTGCCACACCGCGGCGGAGCCGGACCGGGCGCTGGCCGAGTTCCGCCGCGTGCTGCGGCCCGGCGGGCTGCTGGTGTTGAACCTGCCCGCCTTCCAGTGGTTGTACTCGGCGCACGACATCCGCGTGCACACCAAGCAACGCTTCACCGCCGAGGGCGTCCGCGCGCTCCTGGCCGCGGCCGGCTTCTCCGAGATCAGGACGCGCTATTGGAACTCGCTCCTGTTCCCGCTCATGGTCTTGCAGCGCAAGGTGCTGGCCCGCGGCGGCGACAGCCCGTCCGACGTGTCGCTGCCGCCGCCCTGGCTCAACCGGAGCCTGCACGCGGCCACGGGGCTGGAGCGCCGGGCCGCCGCGGCGGGGCTGCGCTTCCCCGCGGGCGGCTCCGTGCTCGCCACCGCCGTCCGCGCCTGATGATCCGAACCCTCACCGAAGGCGAAGCCGCCCGATGTCCGAGACGAGAACGCGCCCGCAACACGGCCTAGCCACGCCGGCCGACGGGGCCGGACGGCAGGAGGCGGCGGCCGGGAAGGACCGGGCAGACGCCGCCGGGCCGGCGGTCGGGCTCAGCATCGTCGTGCCGGTGTACCGCGGCGCCGCGACGGTGGGCCGTCTGGTCGAGGCGCTTTCCGCGCTACGGCCGGCGGGCGGCCTAGAGATCGTCCTGGTGAACGACGGCAGCCCGGACGAGTCCGGCGACGTTTGCAGGGCGCTGGCGGCGCGCGCCGCCGTGCCCCTCACCTACCTGGAGCACGCCCGGAACTTCGGCGAGCACAACGCGGTCATGACCGGGCTCCGCCACGCGCGCGGCGCCTATGTCATCACCATGGACGACGACCTCCAGAACCCGCCGGAGGAGGTGCTGAAGCTCTACGACCACGCCCGCCTCGGCGGCTGGGACGTGGTTTACACACGCTACGCCGAGAAGAAGCACGAGGGCTGGCGCAACCTCGGCAGCCGCTTCGCCAACTGGGTGGCGGACAAGCTGCTCGACAAGCCGAAGGGCCTCTATCTCTCCTCCTTCCGCTGCATGAGCGCGCTCGTGGTGCGCGGGGTGACGCGGTACTCCGGCCCGTACCCCTACGTCGACGGGCTGATCATGCAGGTGACGCAGCGCATCGACAGCATCGAGGTGCGGCACCTCGCCCGCGCCGAGGGGCGGTCCAACTACACCGTCGCCCGGCTGGTGCGGCTCTGGTTGAACCTGGCCACCAATTTCTCCGTCCTGCCGCTGCGCCTCGCCATCCTCGCCGGCGCCGCCATGGGCGTCCTCGGGCTGTTCGGCGCGGTGCTGGTGATGCTGGAAGCGGCGCGGGGCACCACGCCCTCCGGCTGGGCCTCGGTGATGACGGTGATCCTGCTGCTGTCGGGCGTGCAGTTCCTGATCCTCGGCGTGCTGGGCGAGTACGTCGGCCGCGCCTTCCTGTCGGCCAACGGGAAGCCGCAAGGCGTGGTGCGGGAGGTGGTGTCCGGCGGGCCCGCCGCCGCGCGGGAAGCGGCGCCCGCCGCCGATGCCCTCGCGGCCCCGCGCCGGGCGGGCGCGGCGTCGTGACGCCGTACTGGCTCGCCCTGGCCGCCGCGATTTCGGTGTCGCTGTTGGGTCAGGTGCTGCTGAAGGCGGGGGCGAGCGGCGAGGGCGACTTCCTGGCGCAGCTCTTCCGCCCGGCGACGATGGTGGGGCTGGTCTGCTACGGCGGCGCGGCGCTGCTCTACATCGTGGCCTTGCGGCGCATCCCGATGTCCGTGGCGCTGCCCTGCACGGCGGCGAGCTACGTCGTCATCGCCCTGGTCGGCCACTTCGCCTTCGGCGAGGCGCTGGGGCCGCAGAAGGTTTTCGCCATCGCGCTCATTTCGGCCGGCGTCGTGGTGCTGGCGAGCGCCTGAGGATGCAGGCCGTCCGGGGGCGTGCCGCCTTGCTGGTTTGCAGTTTTGCCGCGGCACGTGTTGCAGCTGCTTCACTGGCGGAAAGCGCGGCTCGGGCGCTGGCGACTTCGTTATAGTTGTAACACGATCGGAGCGCGAGCCGCGGGCCGCGGCGCTCGTTGTGCATTCCATGGCGAAGGCACGCGAGAGGGCGGCGAAGCGGCGGACGAGTTGCGGCGTGGTCGTGACCGACGGCGCGCTGGTGCTGCTCGGCCGCTTCGCGCGGCGGGAGCTGTGGGACATCCCGAAGGGCGTGGCCGAGCCCGGCGAAGCCTTCGCCGACGCCGCGGCGCGCGAATTGGAGGAGGAGACCGGGCTCCAAGCGCCGCCTGGGGCGCTGCGCGACCTGGGCGTCCACCGCTACCTGCGGGGCAAGGACCTGGCGCTGTTCCTTTGGCGCGTGGACGCCATGCCGGCGGCCGAAGGGCTGCGCTGCACCAGCGTCTTCCGCGCCGCGGACGGGTCTTGGCTGCCTGAGTTCGACCGCTTCGCCGTGCTGCCCTGGGCGGAGGCGCTGCCGCGGGTCGGGCGCAACCTCCAACGCGTGCTGGGCGAGGTCCGCACCGGGCCGGGGTGGCCGTTTCCGCCGCTTGCCGGCCCCCGCGCGTGAAGCCGGGCCCCGGCGGCAGGGCCCACCCCGGAACCAAGCCGCCGGCCCCGCATACCCTGGTTTGGACGGCGATGCCGGAAACGGAGCCGCGCCGGGCGGCGGGGGCGCTTTCCGGCTGGGGGACGGCGGCGCCGGCCGCCACCCCCTGACGCCTTCTCCCCGGAGGCCGGGCCGCCCGCCACGCACGGGCGGCCCGGCCCTCACCTCACTTCGGCGGCTCCAGCCGGAAGACGCGGCCGTGGATCTCGTCGGTCAGCACGTAGACCATCCCGTCGGGGCCCTCGCGCACGTCGCGCACCCGCTGGCCGATCCGGATCGACTCGTGCTGCGTGACCTTGCCGTCGGGGCCGAGCGCGACGCGGCGGATGTCCTGCGTCGCCAGGCCGCCCGCCAGGACGGAGCCCCGCCACGCCGGGAACTTGTCGCCCGTGTAGACCGTGAGGCCCGAGGCGCCGATCACGGACGGGTACCACACCAGCACCGGGTCCACGAAGCCCTCGCCCGAGCGCTGGCCGGTGCCGATCTGCGCCGCGCCGGCATAGTCGCGGCCCCAGCCCACGTTGGGCCAGCCGTAGTTGTTGCCGGCGCGGAGCAGGTTCATCTCGTCGCCGCCGAGCGGGCCGTGCTCGGTGGCGAAGATGCGGCCGTCCGGGTGCCGGGCGAGCCCTTGCACGTGGCGGTGGCCGGCGGTGAACACCTCCGGCTTCGCGCCCGCGCGGCCGGCGAAGGGGTTGTCCGGCGGCGCGGTGCCGTCGTCGCGCAGCCGCAGGACCTTGCCGATGTGGCTGTCGAGCTTCTGCGCTTGCAGGCGGGACAGGCCGTCGCCGATCGCCACCGGCGGGTTGCCGCCGTCGCCGACGCTGAGCAGCATCGTGCCGTCGGGCAGCCACAGGATCTTGCCGCCGTAGTGCTGGTAGTCGGGCTTGCCCTGCGAGGACTCGAACAGGACCTTGAGGTCGGACAGCGACCGCCCGTCGAAGGTGGCGCGGGCGAGCCGCAGCCGGTTGTCCTGCGCCGTGCCGTGGGCGTAGGTCAGGTAGACGAGGCGGTTCTCGGCGAAGCGCGGGTGCGGCGAGACCTCGAACAGCCCGGCCTGGTAGACGAGGCCGCGCTCGGGCGCGACGAGGACGGGCGGCACGCCGGAGATGGGGGTTGGGTCCAAGCGGCCGTTGCGGATGGCGCGGAGGCGGCCGGGGCGTTCGGTCACGAGCGCGGTGCCGTCCGGCAGCCAAGCGATTGACCAAGGGTGTTCCAGCCCTTCGGCGACGGCGACCTGCTTGTAATCGAGGAACAGCGCGGGGTCGCCCGCGGCTTGGTAGGTCTCGGCCATGGCGGCGGCCGGCAAAGCCAGCGCGAGCAGCGCTGCCCGCAACGCGTTCTTCATGGACCCTCTCCCCGTCGTTGCCGCGGCGGAGGCCGCCGCGGGCCGCGAGCATGGCGGCGGAAGCGACGTGGGTACAACAATGAAAAGGGCAACGGTTCCCGGGGTGAGGAGGTTTTTTGGACGTCCGCCGACGATCGCGCCCTCGGTGGTGGGCGTCCGGCCGGACACGGTGCGCGGCGGAGGCTTTGCTACAGCAGACCCTCCCGCCGCAACGAGGTCTGCCGCCCGTTGCCGACGATCAGGTGGTCGTGGACCGCGATGCCGAACACGCCGGCCGCCGCCTTCACCTCCGCCGTCATCTCCACGTCGGCGCGGGACGGCGTGGGGTCGCCGCTCGGATGGTTGTGGACCAGGATCAGCGCTGTGGCGCCGACCTCGAGCGCCCTCTTGACCACCTCGCGCGGGTAGACGGGCGTGTGGTTCACCGTGCCCTTGCCTTGCGCCTCGTCTGCGAGCAGGCGGTTGCGCGGGTCGAGGAACAGGACGCGGAACTGCTCCACCCGCTCGCGGGCGAGCGCGGCGGTGAGGTAGTCCGACAGCCGGTCCCAATTGTTGAGCACCGGCCGCTCCATCACCTCGGCCTTCGCCAAGCGCAGCGCGGAAGCCTGGACCAGCTTGATGGCGGAGACGCTGTGCGGGCCCAAGCCCCGCGCTTCCAGCAGTTCGCGCGGCGGCGCGGCGAGCACGGCGGCGAAGGAGCCGTACCTGTTGATCAGCTCCTTCGCCAACGGCTTGGTGTCGCCGGTCTTGAAGGCGAAGAACAGCAGCATCTCCAGCAGTTCGTAATCGGCCAAGGCGTCGGCGCCGCGCTCCAGCAGCTTGTCGCGCATCCGGCCGCGGTGGCCGTGCGGGCCGGTGCTCGGAAAGGGCGGCATCTCCTCCGGCGCGGGACGGCCGGGACCGCGGGGGCCGGCGGCCTGAGCGGCGGCGGCGCCGTGGTGGTCCAAAGTTCCGCGCGCCGCGCTTCCGTCCCGCGCGCGCGCTTCCGGGACGCCACTCGGACGATGCTCCGCGACCGCTTCGGGCGCGTCGGGGGGCGCGCCGCCGGTCTGCATCCGGCGGGGTTGCGACGTGACCCCGGCATCAGCCTGCCGCGGGCGTCGCGGCGCGGCCGGCTGAACTGAGGGCGCCGGAGGGTCGGGCGGCGGGAGGGGGCGGCCGAGGAGCGCGGCCGCGCCCGCCTCGAAGGCCGCCATGGCGTCCGCGAAGCCCGCCGGCCGCGCCGGTGGCTCGTCGGCCGCGTCCCAATCCCGCGACACCCATTCGTCGGCCTCGGCCGTTGGCCGGCCACCGAGCATCCCCTTGAACCAACGCATCCCGGTCCCCCGGCGCGCATGGTGCAGGAAGCCTTATGTTCCGTAAAGATAATGTAAAGCTTTCGATCCGACCTGTGGCGTCAGGGCAGCAGCAGGATCGTCGAAAGGCTGACCCCGAGGGCCCGGATGTCGTCGCCGCGGCCGAGCGAGGCGGGCGAGACCAGTTGGCCGCTCTCGACCGTCACCGGCAGCATCCCCCACTCCGCCGGCAGGCGCGGCAGGTTGAAGAGGTGCCAGCGCATCGGCTCCTCGCGCAGCACCATCGGCGGCAGCGCGCCGGCCTCGCCGAGCGTGAGTTGCGCGTGGCGTTCCTTGCCGGTCAGGGGCGGCGGCGGCATGGCGCCGAGGTGGATCGCCAAGCGGCGCGGCGGCGCGGGCATCCCGGCCGGCAGCGCCACGGCGCACTCCGCGCGGTCGGCGACCGTCCAGCGGCCCCAGGTTTCGGGGAAGGACCAGCCCTCGCCCAAGGTCCCGCCGAGCGGCACCGGCCCGCCGACGTCCAGCCGGGCGAGCGGCTTCTCGCCCCAGAGCGCCCAGGCCCCCTCGCCCGAGCGCAGCCAGAAGCGCCAGCACTCGACGCCGCAGAACAGCACGCGCTCCGCCTCGCGCGCGTAGGGCAAGAGGCAGTCGCCGAGCCGATCCATCCAGGCGGCGTGGTCGGCGGGCGCGCAGAGCGCGAGCTTGCCGCCGCAGATGGCGAGCGGCGCCAAGGGCGGCGACGGCTCGCGCAGCAGCGCCACCGCGGCCTCCGTCACGCCGAGCCATTCGGCGTGGAGGAAGTCGTCCAGCAGCACCACGCCGCCGGGCGCCAGGGAAGCCGCCGCCAAGCGCAGGTCGGCGATGGCGTGCTTGAAGGAGTGCGCCCCGTCCACGCTGAACAGCCGCGCGCCGGCGGCGCCGACGGCGGCGCGCACCTCGTCGGGCGTCAGCTCCAGGCTGTCCTGCTGGCGCACCACCGTCCGGTCCGCGACGCCCCAGGTCGCCAAGTGGCCCTCGAACGCCTCGCGGTCGCCGCGGACGGCGGCCTCGCGGCCGGGGCTGAGGCGGTCGAACAGGTCCACGCCGAGCGCGCGTTCCGCGCCTTCGCAGCACAAGGCGAGCAGGAGGAAGAACCGCCCGTGGTACACGCCGATCTCGGCGACGCCGCCAGCGAGGCCCGCCGCGCGCTGCTGGCGGTGCAGCGCGAGCGTCAGCAGCAGCGCTTCCTCGTGCAGCCAGCCCTCGACGGCGACGTTGCCGGTGGCGCAGTAGTCGAGCAGGCGCACGCTCCCGGCCGCCATGGGCCGGGCCTCAGCCCTTCGCCAAGCCGCGCAGCGCCGAGCAGACGCGCTCCACCTGTTCCCCGGTCAGTTCCGGGTACATCGGCAGGCTGAACACCTCGCCCGCCGCGCGCTCCGTTTCGCCGCAGCCGGCCGGGCCGAGCGGCACGCGGTCCAGGTAGGCGGGCTGGAGGTGGACCGGCACCGGGTAGTGGATGCCGGTGCCCACGCCTTCGTCCCGGAGGCGCGCCTGCACCGCGGCACGGTCCACCGGGGCGCGCAGCACGTACTGGTGGAAGACGTGGTCCGCGCCTTCCCGACGCGCCGGCGGCGCGAAGGGGCCGCCGGCCAGCGCGGCGTCGTAGGCGGCGGCGATCTCGCGCCGCCGGGCGTTGCCGGCGTCGAGCCGCGTCAGGCGCGCGCGGAGGATCGCCGCCTGCACCTCGTCCAGCCGGCTGTTGATGCCCACCAGGGACGAGACGTAGCGCTCCTTCCAGCCGTACTGGCGGATGGCGGCGATGAGGTCGGCCAACTCGAAGTCGTCTGTCGCCAGCACGCCGCCATCGCCCAAAGCGCCAAGATTCTTGGTCGGGTAGAGGCTGAAGGCCGCCGCGCGGCCCAGGGTGCCGAGCTTGCGGCCGTGGAGCGTGGCGCCATGCGCCTGCGCGCAGTCCTCGATCAGCGCGACGCCGGCCCGCTCGCAGGCGGCGAGCATCGGGTCGAGGTCGCAGCTCTGGCCGTAGAGGTGGACGGCGATGGCGGCGCGGATCGGCGGCAGGCCCGGCGGCGGGTCCTCCAGCACGGCGGCCAGCTCGTCCGGGTCCATGGTGTAGGTGTCGGGGTCGATGTCGAGCAGCAGCGGCACCGCGCCCGCCATCTCGATCGCCGCGACGGTGGCGACGGCGGTGTGGGAGACGGTGGCGACCGTGGCGCCCTCGCCGATGCCCAATCCCCGGAGGATCAGCGCCAGCGCGTCCGTGCCGTTGGCGCAGCCCACGGCGCGGGCGGCGCCGAGCCACGCGGCGAACTCCCGCTCGAACGCCTCGCCTTCCCGGCCGAGGATGTACCAGCCGCTGCCGAGCGCGCGGGCGACGGCCGCGTCGATCTCGTCCTTCTGCGCGCGGTAGCCCGCGCCCGGATCGGCCTGGGGGATCATGGGGAACGGTTGGTCCATGGGAGGCGGTCCTACACGTAGTCGCCGAGTCGCGTCCGGTACCAGTCGAGCGTCAACCGCAGCCCGTCGTCCAGCCCCACCCGCGGCGCCCAGCCGGTGGCGGCGCGGAACGCCCGGTCGTCGGCGTGGTAGCTGCCGATGTCGATGGGCGCGCGGTCGGCCGGGAATTCCTTGAAGGCGTAACGGCCCTGCCCGCCATTGGCGGCGATCAACCGCTCCGCCAGTTCGCGCAGGCTGGCCGGCGGGGCGCCGCCTAGGTTGAACACGCGCCCGGACACCTCGGGCCGCGGCGCCGCTTCCGCCGCCGTGAGAAAGGCGGCGACCACGTCATCCAGGTAGGCGAGGTCGCGGAGCTGGTCGCCGCCCCAGACCTCGAAGGGCTCGCCCTCCAGCACGCGGCGTATCCAGATGCCGAGGAAGGTCTGCCGGGCGTCCCGGATGCGCAGCCGCGGGCCGTAGCAGTTGGTCAGGCGGAGCGAGACCACGGGCCGTCCGAGCACCCGCTGTTCCAGCAGCCAGTACTGCTCGCCCGCCCACTTGGAGACGCCGTTGGCGTCGGGCGGCTGGACGGGGTGCATCTCGTCCACCGGCAGGCGCAGGGGCTTGCCGTAGAACTGGCGGGTGGAGGCGTGGACCACGGCGGCGTTCGGCGCCGCTTCCCGCATGGCGCCGATCAGGCGCACCTGCGCCACGGCGTTGATGGCGATGTCCGCCACCGGGTCGCGCTGGCCGCCCATGTGGCTGGTCTGCGCCGCCATGTTGAACAGCACGTCCGCGTCCTGGCAGAGGCTGTGCAGTTCCACGTCCCGGATGTCGCCGCGCACCAGCAGCACGGAGGCGCCCTGGAGGTTGGCGAGGTTGGCGCCCCCCTCCTCCGACATGGCGTCCAGCGCGGTGACGCGGGCGCCGAGCGCGGCAAGGGCGTGGCACAAGCCGCTGCCGAGGAAGCCCGCGCCCCCCGTCACCAGCACCCGCTTGCCATGCCAGAAGGCGGCCCGTTCGGCCTGGGTCATCTGATCCTCATCGCTGCGCGCGGGCACCCCCCGCCGCGGAAGCATGTTGCAACTGAAATGGGGCAGAGGCGCGCCCGCGCGGCGGCGGTTCCGCGGCCGTCGTCACCCCCCGACCGGCCCGCCGGCCGCGCGCTGGAACCCGAGCAGGGAACTCCGCGGCGGCACGCCGGGGGCGAACTCCGGCCAGCGCGTGCCCGGCCGTTCGAAGCGCGCCCCGGGTTCGGCGCCGGGGTGGCGCACGGCGGCGAACAGCACCTCGCCGTCCGGGGTCAGCGCCGCGCCGCCGATGCCCCCGGCGCGGGGCGCGCCGTAGACCGGCAGCGGCACGCCGCGCCCCGGCCCGTCCAGGTCGCACACGAAGAGCCCGTCCGCCTGCGCGCCGACCACGCCGGCGCGGTCGGTGCCGATCCAGGCGCGGCCGCGCCCGTCCACCGCCGCCACCGCGGGGTTCTCGGGCCAGGCGCTGCCGGGCGGCAGCCCGGCCCCGGGCTCCCCGGCGCCGTACCGCCCGCCCCCGGACGGCGCGCCCGCGACGAAGAGGGTGCGGACGGCGGCGGCCGCCGCGGCGTCGTCGCCTTCCGCCACCGAGACCTCCAGCACATAGCCGCGCGGCCGGTCCGGGCTGCCGTGGCAGCACAGGACCAGCCGCGGCGCATTCGGGTCCAGGCCGAGGCCGAACGGGGTGTCCAGCGGCGAGCCGCCCGCCGCCGTGGCGTCCGCGCCGGGCGGCAGCGGCACCCATTCGAGCCGACCCCCGTCCAGCCGCGCCACCGAGAGCGCCCCAGAGTCCAGCGCCCCCGGGACCGTGGCCGGGCCGTTCGACACGAAGCGGCGGAGGAAGCCGCCCGGCCTGCCGTCCGTCATGTAGACCACAGCGCGGCCGTCGCGGGCCAGGGCGGCGGCCACGTCCCCGTGCGCCTCGCGGCCGAGCGCGGTGCGCTTGGTCGGCACGGCGCCGGGGTCGAAGGGGTCGAGTTCCGCCACCCAGCCGAAGCCGCCCGCGTTGGCGAAGCGCCCGTCCGCGGCGCCGAGCCGCGCGACCCACGGCGCCGGGTCGCCCTCCGCCAGCAGCAGGGTGCCCCACGGCGTGGTGCAGCCGCCGCGCAGGCCGAGCAGGCCCTGCACGCTGCCGGCGCCGGCGTAGGGGCCGGACAGGCGGCAGAGCGTGCCGCCGTGCAGGCGCCGCGTCTGGTAGCCGCCGTCCACGACGACCCAGCCGGAGCCTTGCTTCTCCAGGTTCAGGAGCGACGCGCCCTGCATGGCGGCGGCGACCAGCGGCCGGTCCACCCCGCCCGGCCACGCCATCAGCGGGTCCACCGTCGGGTGCAGCACGGCGAGCACCGCGCGCGGCACGCCGTCCGCCGCCTGCCGCTGCGGCACGGCGACGGCGGCCACGCGCGCGTCCCAGCCGAATTGCCCGGCGGCGGCGTCCGGCCGGGGGAGGTTCGGCTCCCAGCGCGGCGCGTCGTAGGCCACGCGGTCGCCCCAGCGCAGCAGCAGGTCGCGCCGGTAGCCGCGCGCCACCGTGTCGTCCTGCTTCACCGGCAGGGGCATGGGGTCCAGGTCGTGGCGGCGGATCTGGGCGGGCGCGGGCCGCGGCGGGGCGAGGGCGGCGGCCCCCGCCGCGGCGAGGATTTGGCGGCGACTCGGCATCGTCAAACGGCGGCGCTCTCCTCGATCGCGGGCGGCGCGTGCGCCCTCACCGGCGGCAGTTCGCCCTCCCATTTCTCGATCTGCACCAAGCAGGATTGCGCGGAGGGCCCTTGGCCGAGGCGCGAGGTGCCGATGTCGGCCGTGAGCACGTTCGGGTTGCCGTGGACGCAGAGCGAAGCCGGGTCGCCCGGCCGCGCCGGGTCGTACCAGGCGCCGGTCGCCATGGACACGACGCCGCGCAGCAGGCCGTCCGCCAGGCGCACGCCGCCCAGGCAGGCGCCGCGTGCGTTGAAGACGCGCACGATGTCACCGTCCTGCAAGCCCCGCGCCGCGGCGTCCTCCGGGTGGATCAACACCGGCTCACGGCCCTTGATCTTGTCCGCCGCCGCGACCCGGCCGGGGTCGAGCTGGCCGTGCAGCCGCGTCGCCGGCTGGAAGGAGAGCAGGTGCAGCGGGTGCTCGGCCGTCTTCTCCGCGGCGCCCAGCCACTCGCGCGGCTCGATCCAGACCGGGTGGCCGGGGCAGTCGTCGTAGCCGAAGGAGTGGATGGTTTCGGAGAAGATCTCCACCTTGCCGGAGGGCGTGTCGAGCGGGTGCTCCTCCGGGTCGGCGTGGAAGTCGGCGAACTGGGTGTACTCCTCGCCGGGCTCGATGGGCGGCACCTCGACGTGCCCTTCCTGCCAGAAAGCGTCGAAGTCCGGCGCCTCGAAGCCCTGCGTGGCGCAGACCCGCCGCCAGCGGTCGTAGAGGTGGCGCAGCCAAGCTTCCTCGTTGCGCTGCTCGGTGAAGCGCTCGCGGTAGCCCAGCTCCTCGGCGACGTCCGCCAGCATGTCGGCGTCGTTGCGCGCCTGGGCGATCGGCGGGATCGCCTGGTGCATGGCGCGCACGAAGCGGTCGCGGGAGGAGGAGGCGATGTCGTTCCGCTCCAGCGTGGTCGTCGCCGGCAGCACGATGTCGGCGTGCCGCGCCACCGCGGTCCACCACGGCTCCTGCACCACGACCGTCTCCGCGCGCGCCCAGGCGCGTTGCAGGCGCGGCAGGTCCTGGTGGTGGTGGAAGGGGTTGCCGCCGGCCCACCAGACCATCTGGATGTCCGGCAGCACGATGTCGCGGCCGTTGTATTGCAGGATCTCGCCGGGGCGCTCCAGCAGCTCGGTGACGCGGGCGACGGGGATGTGCAGGCCGGGGTTGCGGATGGACGGGCCGCTCACCGCCGGCAGCGCGCGGCGCGGCGCGCCGACGCCGTTGGTGGAGCCGTAGCCGTAGGCGACGCCCTGCCCCGGCTTGCCGATGGCGCCGAGCATCGCCGCCAGCGCCGCCAGCATCCAATAGGGCTGCTCGCCGCAATCGGCGCGCTGGAGCGACCAGGCGGCGGTGAGCATGGTCGGCTTGTCCGCGCATTCCAGCGCGAGGCGCCGGATGGTCTCCGGGGGCACGTGTGTGATGGTGGCGGCCCATTCGGGCGTCTTCGCCGTGCCGTCCGCCTCGCCGGTGACGTAGGCGCGCAGCTTGTCCCAGCCGACGCAGTGTGTGCGGAGGAAGGCGCGGTCCTCGCGGCCGTTCTCGATCAGGGTATGCGCCATCGCCAGCATCATGGCGGCGTCGGTGCCGGGGCGGATCGGCACCCATTCGGCGCCGAGGTCGGCCTCCGTGTCGCCGCGGAAGGGCGAGATGTTCACCAGCCGCACCCCGGCCGCCGCCGCCGCGCGCATCAGGGGCAAGTAGTCGTGCCGGCCGGCGCCGCCGGAATTGACGACCCCATTCTTGGCCGCGAGGCCGCCGAAGCAGAGCATCAGCTTCGCGTGCCGCCGGATGGCCGCCCAGTCCGTCACGCGGCCGAGCAGCACCTCGGTCGTGCCCAGGATGTGCGGCAAGAGCGTCTGCCCGGTGGCGTAGGAATAGGCGGTGGTCGAGGAGGTGAAGCCGCCGCCCATGCCGAGGAAGCGGTGGAGCTGGGTGCGCGCGTGGTGCAGGCGGCCGGCGGAGGACCAGCCGTAGGAGCCGCCGTAGATGGCCGCGTCGCCGTGCTCCGCGCGGGTGCGGCGCACCTCCTCCGCGAGCAGCCGCGTCGCGCGGTCCCAGGGCACGGGCACGAACGGTTCGCCGCCGCGCAGGTGGCCGCGGCGCTTGCCCTCCAGCCAGCCCTTGCGGACGTAGGGGCGGTCGATGCGGCAGGCGGCGTGGACGATGTCCGGCGTCGCCCCGATCAGGGCGCCCGGCTCCGGATCGTGCGCGAAGGGCCGCACGGAGGTCACGCGGCCGTTCTCGACCACGGCGTCGAAGTAGCCCCAATGCGAGGCGTGCGGCTTGATGACGGTCATGGCTGCCTCGTTCCCTGCCCGGCGGGCCGGACGATGCCACCCGCGCCCGGCCGCGTCCATCGGAGGGGGGCATCGCCGCGCTTGGGTCGCGCGCCCGGGCCGCCTAGACTTGCCCCGACCGCCAGGAGCGACCGATGACCCCGCCCCGCAATTCCACCGCCGCCCGCGACGTCGCCTACGCCCTGCACCCCTACACCGACCACAAGGCGCACCTGGAGAAGGGGCCGGTGGTCATCAGCCGCGGCAAGGGCGTCCGCGTCTGGGACGACCAGGGCAAGGAGTACATCGAGAGCGTGGCCGGCCTTTGGTGCGCGGCGCTCGGATTCGACAACGAGCGGCTGGTGCAGGCTGCGGCCAACCAGATGCGCCGGCTGCCCTTCTACCACGGCTTCACCTCCAAGTCGCACGAGCCGATGGTGGACCTGTCGGAGATGCTGATCGAGCGCGCCCCCGTGCCGATGAGCAAGGTGTTCTTCGCCAACTCCGGCTCGGAGGCGAACGACAGCGTCATCAAGATGCTCTGGTACATGCACAACGCCATCGGCAAGCCTCAAAAGAAGAAGATCATCGGCCGGTTGAAGGGCTACCACGGCATCACCCTCGCCGCGGCCTCCGTCACCGGCCTGCCGAACAACCACAAGCTGTTCGACCTGCCGCTGCCGGGCTTCTTCCACGTCTCGGCGCCGCACCACTACCACGGGGCGAAGTCCGGCGAATCGGAGGAGGACTTCGCCACCCGCCTCGCGCAGGAGCTGGAAGACCTGATCCTGCGAGAAGGCCCGGAAACGGTCGCCGCCTTCTTCGCCGAGCCGGTGATGGGCGCGGGCGGCGTCATCGTCCCGCCCGCTACCTACTACGAGAAGGTCCAGGCGGTGCTGAAGCGGCACGACGTGCTGTTCGTGGCCGACGAGGTGATCTGCGGCTTCTGGCGCACCGGCAACTACTGGGGCAGCCAGACCATGGGGATCGAGCCCGACATCATCACCTGCGCCAAGGCCCTCTCCTCCTCCTACCTGCCGATCTCGGCGGTGATGGTGAACGAGCGGGTGTTCCAGGGCATCGCGGAGGGCTCCTCAAGCATCGGCACCTGGGGCCACGGCTTCACCTACTCCGGCCACCCGGTGCCGGCGGCGGTGGCGATAGAGACGCTCAAGATCTACGACGAGACGGACATCGGAGCGCATGTGCGGCGCATCGGCCCGCACCTCCAGCGCAGCCTGCGCGAGCGTTTCGCGGACCACCCGCTGGTGGGCGAGGTGCGCGGGGTCGGCATGGTGGCGGCGGTGGAGCTGGTGGCGGACCGGAAGACGCGTGCGAACTTCGAGCCGGGCCGCAAGATCGGGCCGCGATTGATGAAGCTCGGCGAGGACAACGGCGTGATCCTGCGCGGCCTGCCCGGCGACTCCATCGCCTTCTCGCCACCCCTCGTCATCACCGAGGACGAGGTGGACGAGATGCTCGACCGCTTCGGCCGGGCGCTGGACGAATTGGCCGTGCAGCTCCGGCGCGAAAGCCTGGCCGCGGTGTGAGCGGCGCGACCACGGCGGCGGAGGCGGGCCGAGCCTCCGCCGCGGCGTCGCCCTGGACTTCGCCCGCGTTGGCCTTGGCGATCGGGCTGGCGGTGGCGCCCGCCGCGGCGGTGCTGCAATCCAAGGCGCTGGCGCCGATCGCGGCCCTGGCGCTGGCCGTCTGCGTCCTGCGGCACCGGCTCCGGCACGACGCTTGGCCGTGGCCGGGCGGGGCTGCCTGCTGGGCCGGGCTGGCGCTCTTCGCCTGGGGCGCGGCCAGCGCGCTCTGGGCCTTGCAGCCGCTCAAGGCGCTCGGCACTTCCGCGCAGATCGGCGGCTTCCTCCTGCTCGGCGCCGCGGCCTGCCGCGCCGTGGCGGCCGACGGCGAAGCCGCCAAGCGCCGCCTGATGCTCGCGGCCTGCGGCGGCTTGGTCGCCGGGCTGCTGCTGGCGGCGCTGGACCACGCCACGGGCAACGCGGTGCGCGCGGCGGTGCGCGGCCTCGACGAGGCACCGGCGCACCTGCACTTCGGCCTCAAGCCCGCGGCCTCGGCGATGGCGCTCTGGCTGCCGCTCGTCGCGGCGGCGCCCTTGCCGCGCATTCGGCGAGGCTTGGTCCTAGCGGGCGGCGCGGCGGTCCTGCTCGTGTTGCCGGGCGACACGCCCAAGCTCGCCGTGCTGGCGGCGTCTGCGGCCGGCGGGGCGGCCCTGTTCGCGCCGCGGCTGGCGCCGCGGCTGCTTGGCGCGCTCCTGGCCGCGTCCATCCTGCTCATGCCGCTCGCGCTCGGCCCGGTGTTGGCGCGCGGCGTGCCGGCCGACGGCCTCGGCTTTTCGGCCGCGCACCGGCTGCTGATCTGGGATTTCGCAACGGCGCGCATCGCCGAACGGCCGCTGCTCGGCCGGGGGATGGAAGCGAGCCGCGCGGTGCCCGGCCGCGACGCCAACCCTTCGCCCGAGGCCCTGGCGCGCTTCGGCTTCGCGGAACCCGCCGCCGCGGGCTACCTGCCGAAGGCGGAACTGCTGCCGCTGCACCCGCACAACGGCGCCTTGCAGCTCTGGCTGGAACTCGGCCTGCCGGGCGCGCTGCTGGGGGCGGCGCTCGCCCTCCTGCTCGGCCTCGCCGCCGCCCGAACGGCGCGGCCGGCCGTGGCGACGGCGGCCCTGGCGTCGGGCGCCGTCACCGCGATGTTGAGCTTCGGCGCGTGGCAGGAGTGGTGGGTCGGGGCGGAGCTGATGGCGGCGGCGGCGCTCGCCGGGATGCCGCGGCGGGGCTGACCGCGCCTACCGCGCCCGCGCGATGCAGAACTCGACGATGCCCGCGAGCGCGGACCGCTCCGGGCCGGGCGGGAACACCGCCAGCGCCGAGAGCGCCGCGTCGCCGTAGGAGCGCGCGCGCTCCACGGTGTCGCGCAGCGCGCCGTGGACGCGCATCAGGTCCTGCGCGCGACGCAGGTCGCCCGGCCCCTGGTCACGCTCCTCCAGGGTCCGGCGCCAGAAGCCTTGCTCTATCTCCGTGCCGCGCGAAAGCGCCAGCAGCACCGGCAAAGTGATCTTGCCCTCGCGGAAGTCGTCGCCGACCGTCTTGCCCAGCCGTTCCTGTTCCGCCGAGTAGTCGAGCGCATCGTCCACGAGCTGGAAAGCGATGCCGAGGTTGCGGCCGTAGGCGTCGAGAGCCCGCTCCTCCGCGTCCGGCCGGTCGGCCACCACCGCGCCCACGCGGGCGGCGGCGGCGAACAGCGCCGCCGTCTTGCCCTCCACCACCTGGAGGTACTGCTCCTCCGTCGTCGCGGTGTCGTTTTGCGTGGCGAGTTGCAGCACCTCGCCCTCGGCGATGGTCGCGGCCGCCTGGGAGAGGATGGCCAGCACGGGGAGGGAGCCGTCCTCCACCATGAGCTGGAAGGCGCGGGCGAACAGGAAGTCGCCCACCAGCACGCTCGGCTTGTTGCCGAACAGCGCGTTGGCGCTGGCCTGGCCGCGGCGCAGCGCGCTCTCGTCCACCACGTCGTCGTGCAGCAGGGTGGCGGTGTGGATGAATTCCACGCAGGCCGCGAGCGCCACGTGCCGCTTCCCGCGGTGGCCGCAGAGCTTGGCGGCGGCGAGGGTGAGCAGCGGGCGAAGCCGCTTGCCGCCGGCGGCGACGATGTGCGCCGCCAGTTGCGGGATGAGCGCGACCGGGCTCTGCATCCGCTCGACGATCAGGCGGTTACAGGCTTGGAGGTCGTCGGCGACGAGCGCGACCAGCGTGTCCAGCGCGTCTTCCGCGCCGGGCGCCGCCGCCGGCTCGATCTGCGAGGCTCGCGCCATCGCGGCCGGCTGCGCATCCACGTCGCTTGACCCTGGCATAGAGGGCGGCACCATAACCAGCCGGTCATCTGGCCGCAAGTTGAGGCGAATCAAGGAGAACCGGCGGGGATGGAGGTCGTGGCGGCGAGTCCCGATCCGGTGCGCATCTCCTTCCTGGCGGCGCTGCTGCGCGACGCGGGCATCGATTGCGCCGTGCTGGACGCGCACATCAGCGCGGTGGAGGGCGGCATCGGCGCCTTCCCGCGCCGCCTCGCCGTGTCCCGCGCCGACGCGGCCGCGGCGCGGCGCGTGCTGCGCGACGCCGGCGAAGCGCCGGACGGATGAGCCCCGACGACGGCGCCGCCGGGGCGGCGGGGGGCGACGGAAGCGGCACCACCACGGAGGACCGGCTGCTCGGCGGGCGCGTCTTGCTGCGCCAGCCCCGCCGGGGGCTGCGCGCGGGCCTCGACGCGGTGCTGCTCGCGGCCGGCGTGCCGGCGCGTCCGGGCGAGCGAGTGCTGGAAGCGGGCTGCGGCAGCGGCGCCGCCATGCTCTGCCTGTCGGCGCGGGTGCCGGGCCTGGCGTTGGTCGGCGTGGAGCGCGACCCCGCCCTCGCGGACCTCGCCGCCGCGAACGCCGCGACGAACGGGCTCCCGCCGGACCGCGTGGCGCTGCACAAGGCCGACGTCCGCGACCTGGCGCTGGCGCGCGCCCTCCCGCCCTGCGACCACGCCTTCGCGAACCCGCCCTACTGGCCCGGCGGCAGCGCGCCGCCGGACCCGGCACGGCGCGGCGCCACGCACGAAGCGGGGGCGGACTTGGCGGACTGGGCGCGGTTCCTGGCGGCTGCGCTGCGCCCGCGCGGCAGCCTGAGCCTGATCCTGCCGGCGGCGCGGCTCGAAGCGGGGATGGCGGCGCTGGCCGCGGCCGGGTGCGGCGGCGTCCGTCTGGTGTGCCTATGGCCCAAGGCCGGCGAGCCGGCCCGGCGGGTGTTCCTGCAATCGCGGCGTGGCGGGCGCGGCCCGGCGCGGATCGGGCCCGGCCTGGTGCTGCACGAAGCGGACGGGCCGTTCACCGCCGCGGCCGAGGCGGTGCTGCGCGACGCGGCGCCCTTGCCCGACCGCGCGTGACGACGGCGGTCGGCCGGCCGGCCGCTCAGCGGTCCACGGGTTCGGGGTGGCGCAGGTGCCAGAGCCGCTCGTGCGCTGCCACCAAGCTCTCCAGGTGGCGGCGACGGTTGGTGTCGGGACTGGCCGGGCGGCGTGTCAGCATCATCTCGACGATGCCGAGCAGCTTCTCGGCCACTTCGAAATCCCCTTGGTCGCAGGCGTGGTGGAAGGCGATCAGGATCTTGTCCGACAGCCTGCGGCTGTGACGCGGCGCCGCAGCGCCCCCGGCGCGGCCCCCGCCCCCCTTGGGCCCGTCCTCTTCCGTGTCGTCCACCATGGATCCGTTTCCGGCGTGAAACGCTTTTATGCCACGTCGTGGCCTACAAAGAAACCCTTCCGTTCCGTCGGAACGCCAATCCGCTCAGTTGGTGGCGGCGGGGCGGTTCGCAAGCTGCGCCGAAACGGCGGCGGCCAGGGCCTCCGGGGCGGTGTCCGGCCGGAACAAGCGGCGGACGCGGCCGTCCGGCCCGACCAGGTAGGTGAAGCCGGAGTGGTCCACCAGGTACTCGGCCGTGTCGGGCTTGCGCGACTTGGCGTAGTAGACCCGGTAGAGCCGCGCCACGGCCGCCACCTGCTCAGGCGTGCCGGTCAAGCCCACCATGCGGGGGTGGAAGCGGCCCACGTAGTCGGCGAGCATCTCCGGCGTGTCGCGCTCCGGGTCCACCGTGATCAGCACCGGCACCACCGACTCGCCGGCCGGACCCATCGCGTCCAGGGCCGCGGCGATGGTGCCGAGTTCGGTCGGGCAGACATCCGGGCAGTAGGTGAAGCCGAAGTAGACCAGCATCCAACGGCCGGCGAAGTCGCGGTCGGTCACGGCGCGGCCGGTGTGGTCGGTCAGGCTGAACGGGCCGCCGAGCGAGACGCCCTGCGCGAGCTGCACACCGCCGCCCGCGGAGGGCACCGGCATCTCCGCCCCGAACAACCGGCCGATCCGCCCGGCGAAGGCCTCCGCCAGCCCCTCGCCCGGCGCGCGGGTCATCCAGGCATGGGCCCAGACCCCGCCGAGGAGCAGGACGAGCAGCAACGAGACGGCGCGTATGGTGCGGAGCATGACGCGCCGTAATTGGCAGCGCCCGGCCCCGTCCGCCAGGGCCCGGCGCCGCAGCGCCGCCGGTCGGTGCCGGCTCGCCCCGTTCAGGGAAAGCGCGCCCCCGGTTGAAGCGACGAGAAGGTGCTGTCGGGCGAGTGTCGCCCTGGCAGGGGCCGCCGCCAACCCTCCAAAAGGCGGTGTGCGTTCATGCCCCGCGTCCGCGGTTGTTCGGGCGTGAATTCATCGTCCCCCACGTCCGCACGGGCCGCTCCCGCGATCGGCGGGTAGATGAACCCCAGCATTCGCGCGAACAGGGCCAGGTCGGCGGCGAGCGCGGCACGGAGCGACTTCGGCCCTCGTTCCGTGCGCTCCAGCACCGGCAGGAACGGCCATTCCAATCCAGCGATCTCCGCGACCAGACAGCTAGGCGGGTGCGGAGAGCCGCTCGGACGGTCGCGGACCTCGGCTCCCCGACGGCGGGCGCGACCCGGCGTCTTGCAGGCCCCCATCCGCTCGGCGGAGCAGGACGCGCACGCGGTGGCCTAGCTTGCGGACGCGCGCGGCGTCCACGGCGGCGGAGGCCAAGGCGGCTTCCCGGGTCTGGAACCGGCCGCAGCGCTGGCCTTGGAAGTTCACGGTCCAGTGGCTCCCGTCGCGCTCCACGACGTATTCGAGGTCGACGCTGTGACCCATGGCGTTTCCCCACGCGTTGCGGAAATCCGCCGGGTGCCCGCGCGGACGCGGACCGGCACTCTGTCGGCCGCTCCCTCTTCGCCGCCGCGCGCCCGGGCCGCATTGATTTCGGTCAAGCCGACGCCCCTTTTCGCTCCGTTTACGCCATGCCTTCCCCTGCGAGGGAAGCGAGTCCCGACACGGACCCGGCGGTGACCCGGAGCGGCCTGCCCGGCGGCCCGCCTGACCGAGATCAATGCGTGGGCGGGCCGGACCAGCTACCCTGCCGCGGCACCACGGGGCCGAGGCCGGCATGTTCGAGGACGGGTGATGGCCACCAGGACGCCGATGGGCGGCGGCGCTGCCCTCCGCCGGCCCGTCCGGCAACCGCCGCGGAGCGTGGACGCGCCCTTGCGAGGCGTCCGGCACGTTTCCCCCGGCGGCCGGAACCAGCCGCGCGGCCGCGTCGGAAAGGCCGGGGGGCGGGCGCGCCCATGGGCGGAAACGGGCCGGGCCGGCTTCCGCGACGGCGGCCGATGGGCGTGAACGGGGCGGCGGTCGCCGTCGAACCGGGCGACCCGCTGCCGCTCGGGCCGCGCGAAACGGGCGACGGCTTCAACGTCGCCGTCTTCAGCCGCCACGCCACCCGCATGTCGGTCGTGCTCTTCGACGCGGGCGGCGCCGCCGTCCGCACGGTCGCGCTCGACCCGGCGCGGCACCGCACGGGGGACGTCTGGCACGCCCGCCTCGTCGGCGACCTGCGCGGCTGGGGCTACGCCCTGCGCGCGGAAGGGCCGTGGTCGCCGGACGCCGGGCACCGCTTCGACCCGCGCGCCCTGCTGCTCGACCCTTACGCGCCGTCGCTCGCCGGCCGCCCGCGCCCCGGCGCGGCGCGCTGCCTGCTCGCCGACGACCGCTTCGATTGGGGCGACGACCGGCCGCCGCGCCATCCCTGGCGCGACACGGTGATCTACGAGGCCCACGTCCGCGGCCTCACGGCGCACCCCTCTTCCGGCGCGCGGCACCCGGGCCGGTTCCTCGGCGTGGCGGAGGCCATCCCGTACCTGCGGGCGCTCGGGGTCACGGCGCTCGAATTGCTGCCGGTGCAGGAAGCGCCGGAGGAGGCCGGCACCGGCTGGGAGGACCCCGAGACCGGCGGGCCGCTGCGGAATTACTGGGGCTACGACCCGGTGGCGCTGTTCGCGCCGCGCGCCGCCTACGCCGGCGAGGCGCCGGGCGCGGCCGTCGCCGAATTCAAGACCATGGTGCGCGAGTTGCACCGGGCCGGCATCGAGGTGATCCTGGACGTCGTCTTCAACCACACCGCCGAGGGCGGGGAGGACGGGCCAACCTTCTCGTTCCGCGGCCTCGACAACGCCATCTACTACATGCTCCTGCCTGGCGGCGGCTACGCCGACTACACCGGCTGCCGCAACACGCTGAACTGCAACCACCCCGTCGTGCGGTCGCTCATCGTGGACTGCCTCCGGCACTGGGCGACGCAGATGCGCGTGGACGGCTTCCGCTTCGACCTCGCCGCCGTGCTCGGGCGCGGCCGGGACGGGGCGATGCTGCCCAACCCGCCGCTGCTGGAGCAGATCGCCGAGGACCCCGTGCTGCGGGACGTGAAGCTCATCGCCGAGGCCTGGGACGCCGCCGGCGCCTTCCAACTCGGGACCTTCCCGGGGGAGCGCTGGGCCGAATGGAACGCGCGCTTCCGCGACGACGTGCGCCGCTTCTGGCGGGGCGACGCCGGGATGGCCGGCGCCTTCGCCACCCGGCTCTGCGGCAGCGCCGACCTCTACGCCGACGGCGGCGCCATGGACGGCCCGCTGCGCAGCGTCAACTTCGTCGCCTGCCACGACGGCCCGACGCTCAACGACCTCGTCAGCTACGCCAAGCCGCACAACGAAGCCAACGGTCCGGACGGGCCGGTCCCGGTGGACGCCTTCGGCGAGAACAACGGCGCCGAAGGACCGAGCGAGGACGCCGGGATCGAGGCGGTGCGCGCCCGGCAGGCCAGGAACATGCTGGCCACGCTGTTCCTCTCGCGCGGCGTCCCCATGCTGCTCGGCGGCGACGAGTTCCGGCGCACCCAGCGCGGCAACACCAATGCTTGGTGCCAGGACAACGCGGTCTCTTGGCACGACTGGACCTTGGTGTCGCGCCACGCCGGCCTGGTGCGCTTCGTCCGGCGCCTGGCCGCGTTCCGGAGCGCACACCCGGTGCTGGCCGCCGAGCGGTTCTACACGGACGCCGAGGTGTCGTGGTTCGGCCCCGACGGCGGGCCGCCCGAATGGCACGGGCCGGAGAACCGCGTCGGGTGCCTGGTCCGGGAGGCGGGCGCCGTGCCCGGCGCGCTGTGCCTGCTCTTCAACGCGTCCGGGAGCCTGCCCGCCCGCTTCCCGCTGCCCGCCGCGACGGCCGGGGGCTGGCGCGTCGCCATCGACACCGCGGCCCCGGAGCCGGGCGACGCCGCCGACGCCGGCGGCGAAGCCCCCGCGCCGGAGGTGCCCGTCCTGCCGCCGCGGTCCACCATGGTGCTCGTTTCGCGCTGAAGGAGGCCACCGCCCCATGACGCCGCTCGACCCCTACTTGGCCCGGACCAGGATCGCCTACCTCTCCATGGAGGTCGCGCTCGACCCGGCGATCCCGACCTACGCCGGCGGCCTCGGCGTGCTGGCCGGCGACACGGCGCGTTCCTGCGCCGACCTCGAATTGCCGGTGGTGTTCGTCACGCCGGTCAGCCGCGACGGCTACCTGCGGCAGGAGATCGGGTCTGGCGGGGAGCAGATCGACCACCCCGACCCTTGGGACCCGGCCGCCCACGCCACGCCGCTGGACGCCATGGTGGCGATCCGCATCGAAGGGCGCCCCGTCTGGATACAGTCGTGGCTGTACCGGCACGCCTGCCCACACGGCGGCTGCGTGCCCGTGATCCTGCTCGACACCCGCCTCGAACAGAACGACCCCGCCGACCGCGGCATCACGGACCGGCTTTACGGCGGCGACGAGGCGCTGCGCTTGAAGCAGGAGGCGGTGCTCGGAATCGGCGGCGAGCGGATGCTGCGCGCCCTCGGCTTCGAGATCCAGACCTGGCACCTGAACGAAGGCCACGCCGCCCTGCTCACGCTCGCGCTCCTGCGCCGCCACCGCCTTTCCGCCGGGCGCCCGGCCGAAGGGCCGCTGCTCTACGACCTCGACCCCGTCCGGGAGCGCTGCGTGTTCACCACGCACACGCCGGTGGAAGCCGGCCACGACCGCTTCCCCTACGACCTCGTGTCGCACGTCCTCGGCGATTTCTTCGAGATCGACCAGCTTCGCCCGCTCGCGGGCGAGGACGCGCTGAACATGACGCGCCTGGCGCTGAACCTGAGCGCCTGGGTCAACGGCGTCGCGTCGCGGCACGCGGAGACGGCGCGGCGCATGTTCCCCGGCTACCGCATCCGCGCCATCACCAACGGCGTCCACGTGCCCACCTGGACACACCCGGCCTTCGCGCGGCTGTTCCAGCGAATCGCCCCCGATTGGGCGCACGACCCCGACACCCTGGTGCGGGCCGACCGCTTGGAGGACGCCGCGGTCCGCGCGGCGCACGCCGAGGCGAAGGCCGCGCTGGTCGAGGAAACGAAGGCGCGCTGCGGGGCGGCGCTCGATCCGGCGCTGCCGGTCGTCGCCTTCGCGCGCCGCATGACGGGCTACAAGCGCCCCGACCTGCTGTTCTCCGACCCCGGGCGCCTCCGCGCCATCGCCGCCCGCTGGCCCTTCCAAGTCGTGGTCGCTGGCAAGGCCCACCCGCGCGACGGGGGCGGCAAGGCGCTCATCCGCGCCGTCCACGAGCAGGCCCGCGCCCTGGAAGGCGCCGTGCCGGTCGCGTTCCTGCCCGGCTACGACATGGCCTTGGCCAAGGTGCTCGTCGCCGGGGCGGACCTTTGGCTCAACACGCCGTTGCCGCCGATGGAGGCGTCCGGCACCAGCGGCATGAAGGCGGCGCTCAACGGCGTCCCCAGCCTCAGCGTGCTGGACGGCTGGTGGGCGGAGGCCTGCGAGGAAGGGGTGACGGGCTGGGCCATCGGGCGGGACGGCGACGCCGCGGAAGCCGCCGGCCACGCCCGCGACCTCTACGCCAAGCTCGAGGGGACGGCGCTGCCGCTCTGGCACGGCGACAAGGACCGCTGGACCTGGATGATGAAACAGGCGATCGCGCGCATCGGCAGCCGCTTCCACAGCCAGCGCATGATGCGCCGCTACGCCGCGGAAGCTTACCTCAGGTGAGCGCCGGCTGGCTGAGGCCGATCCGGCGCCGAGCTTTCGATGGACCCTCGTGGGGATGGCGCATGTCGGACGTGACGAGGCGGGAAGCGGTGGTCGCGGGCGCGTCGGCCGTCTTCGCGTGGCCAGCGACCGCGCGCGCCGCCGAACCGGGTGAGCGCCCGCCCCCGGTGGGCGGCGAGGTCGATGCTGGCGCGGTCCGCTTCAGCTACGTGTCGGAGGTCGTCGAGAAGCCGGGCGCCCATGGCCTGTTCGCGGTGAAGAACGAGGTCAGGAACACCGGCCCCGCCGGCCTGCATTTTTCTTGGGAGAAGGCCGGGCTGGTCCACTTCCCGCGGCCGCTGCCCGCGGGCGCCCAGGCCAACGCTTGGCCATCGGCGCCGGGCGCGTCCGTACGGGTGGACTCGGACGCTCCGCTCCTCTTCGACGGGGAGCCGAAGCGCGCGGAAGCGCAAGCCTACGTGCCCGTCCCCGCGGGGCCGGTCCATGCGAGGCGGCCGGCCGCGCCCCGCTCGCCGGCGCCCGGCTCCACGAGGATCGCGTCCTCCATCGAACTGCCGAACGGAGGGCTGGTCGGCTTCGACGCGGAGGTGGCGATCGGGGTGGACGGGCAGAGCGTGCGGTACAGCGCCAACCTCTCGCCGGCGTCGTTTTCCCTCGCCCTCGGGGGTGTGGTCGAACTGCTCGGGGACGAGGGGCTGGCGGTGCGCGTGGCCGCGGAGCAAGGGTACAAGGCGCGTGTGTCCTCGTTCGAGGCTATGCTCCCGGAGGACGGGGCCAAACCCCCGGCGAACTGGCTGCGCGACCTGTCTATTCTGTCGGGGCGCTTGTTGACCATCGAGCCCGACGCCACGCGCGACGGGCAGATCGGCCTGACGTTCCGGACCAAGTTCCGGACGTTCCAGGCGGTCGAAAGGGCCTTCGTCGTCCTGGGCCCGACCGGGGAGCCGGTCGTGGCCGGCATCGTCATGGGGCTGACCATACCTCGCGGCTGACGCGGGGGCGGTCGGCGTGCGCCTCCACCGGCGGCTGATCCAGGTCAAGGAGGCCCGCGCGCGGCCGGTCCAATGTGGCCTCCGGCGCTGCCGCGCACGGTTGCCGCGCCCGGGAGGGCCGAAGGATGAATCGACGCGCGTTCCTGTGCCTCGTTCCGCTCGCGCTGCCCGGGATCGCCGCGGCGCAAACCGCGCCATCGCCGCCCTGGCTGGGCTCCGGCCCGCCCCGGACGCAGGCGGAGCGCGCGGAGCGGCACCGGTGGATGCAACAGAACTGGGATGCCTTGACGCCCGAGCAGCGCCAGCAGGCCGAGGAGCGCTTCCGCCGGGGTATGGGTCCGCGGGGGCCCGGCGCCGAAGAGATGCAACGGCGCTGGCAAAGCATGACGCCCGGGCAACGGCGGGAGCTGATGATGGGCCACCGGCTCGGCCGGGAGCCGCACGGTCCGGGGCGGGGCGTCCGGCAACGCGGGCCGGACTAGGCCCGTTTCAGGCGGTCTGGAATCGGATGGTGATCGGGAGCGGCTCGGCGGAGCGTGATTCGTGGGTCTCCGGCTTCGGCCGGGGGCGGCGATGGCGTGGCGGCGGGGACGGGCCCACGGGCCTGACTTGCGGGCGAGGGTCCTGGCGGCGCTGGACGCGGGCGCGACGGTGCGGGAAGCCGCCGAGCGCTCCGCCGTGAGCCCGTCCTACGCGGCCAAGGCGCGGCTGCGGCGCGAGGCGACGGGCGAGGTCGAGGCGCGGCCGCAGCGGGGCGGGCACCGGCCGCGGCTGCTGGCGCCGCACGAGGCGGCGCTGCGGGCGCGGGTGGACGAAGCGGACGACGCGACGCCGGCCGAGCCGCGGGCTCGGCCCTCGAAGAAGCGCGGCGTTCCGGTGAGCCTCGGCGCGGTCTGGGCGGCGGTCGCCCACATGGGCCTGACGCTCAAAAAAAAGCGCTCCAGGGCGGCGGAGCAGGACCGCCCGGACGTAGCCGTGGCCCGCGCCGCCTGGGCGGGCCTCGCGCCGCGGCTCGACCCGTCGCGCCTTGTAGCGCGACAATCTGGATGAGGAGCCGTATTGCCTCATCTGAGAATGCTCCCGGGCCGGAGCCCGTTGCCTCATGACC
>NZ_BAAAFZ010000064.1:0-4912 GCF_039523795.1 Craurococcus roseus
GGCGACGCGGCGGGCGGCGATGGCGCCTCCGTCCAGGGTATGCGCGGCGCCGCGGCGAGGGAGGGCCGCGGCGGCGGGCCGCCCGACAGGCCCGGCCCGGCCCCGGCCCCCGCGGCGGCGCCCGGCGCGGTACGCAGCACTAGCGGGTCGCGCGACCGGCTGCGGTCCTCCGCCAAGGCGGCCGTGATGGCTTCCCTCGCTTCGGGCGTCGGCCGGTCGGGGCGCGGGGGAACCGTCGCGAGGCTCGGGAAGGGCCGGTCCAGGCCCGGCGGCGCGGGCCGCGCCGCGTCGTTCGCGCCGCTCACCTCGCGGTAGATCTCGACCGGGTTCAAGGCGCGCGGCACGGAGCAGCCGCCTAGGCCGAAGCAGGCCAACACGAGTGCCGCCCGCGCCGCGATGGCGGCGGCGCGTCGTTCCGGTGCAACCCCCTTCGCCGCATCGCCCATGACGCCCGTTCCCGTCCCGCCCGGTGGATTAGCGCGGTTCGCCCGCTGGCGGAAACCGCTCCGGCCGCCACCGCGTAAGGGCGGCGGGGGGAGCGGCCGCCGGGTTGGAGGGCGGCGCCCGCCGTGGCAAGGAAGTTCCATGGACGACGAAAAGCCGCCGCCGAACCAGGGCCAATTCCGCCTGCCGGACCCCGCGCTGGTCACACGCACCATGTCCGAGGTCGCCGAGCGCGGCCAGCGGATCGTGTCCGACTTCCTGAAGCGCCAATCGGAAGGGGGCGGCCCCGGCGCCAACCCGGACCCGCTCAACATCGGTTCCGCCTTCCTCGAAATGACGGCGAGGATGATGTCCAACCCCACTCGGCTCGTGCAGGCCCAGCTCGGCTTCTGGCAGGACTACCTCACGCTCTGGCAGAACACCGCCCGGCGCATGATGGGCGAGCAGGTCGCGCCGGTGATCTCGGAGGACTCGCGCGACCGCCGCTTCAAGGACGAGGCGTGGCGGGAGAACGAGGTCTTCGACTTCATCCGCCAATCCTACCTTCTCTCCGCCCGCTTCTTCCAGAGCGTCGCCGCGAACGTGGACGGGATGGACGAGAAGACCGCGCAGAAGGTGGACTTCTACACGCGCCAGTTCGTGGACGCGATGAGCCCGTCCAACTTCCTCCTGACCAACCCGGAGGTGCTGCGGAAGACCGCCGAGACGGGCGGCGAGAACCTGCTCAAGGGCCTCTCGCACCTGCTGAACGACCTGGAGCGCGGCAAGGGCCGGTTGCGCATCCGCATGACGGACGACGCCAAATTCCGCGTCGGCGAGAACATCGCCGTGTCGCCGGGCAAGGTGGTTTACCAGAACGACTTGATGCAGCTCATCCAGTACGCGCCGGCCACGGAAACCGTGCTGAAGCGCCCGCTGCTCGTTTTCCCGCCCTGGATCAACAAGTTCTACATCCTCGACCTCCGCCCGAAGAATTCCTTCGTCCGCTGGGCGGTGGAGCAGGGCCACACGGTCTTCATGGCGTCCTGGGTGAACCCGGACGAGCGGTTGGCCGACAAGGGCTTCGACGACTACATGCGCGAAGGCGTCTACGCCGCGCTCGACGCCGTCGAGAAGGCCACCGGCGAGAAGGGCGTGAACGCCATCGGCTACTGCCTCGGCGGCACGTTGCTGGCGACCACGCTCGCGCACATGGCGGCGAAGGGGGACGACCGGATCAAGGCCGCGACCTATTTCGTCACCATGACCGACTTCTCGGAGGCCGGCGAGCTCGGCGTCTTCATCGACGAGGAGCAGCTCCGCGGCCTCGAAGCCAAGATGCAGCAGCGCGGCTACCTCGAAGGCCGCGAGATGGCGACCACCTTCAACATGCTCCGCGCGAACGACCTCATCTGGTCATTCGTGGTGAACAATTACCTGCTGGGCCAGGAGCCCTTCCCCTTCGACCTCCTGTACTGGAACGACGACAGCACGCGCATGCCGGCCCGCATGCACAGCTTCTACCTGCGCCGCATGTACCAGCAGAACGATTTGGTGAAGCCGGGCGCGATCGAGCTGCTGGGCCAACCCATCGACCTGCGGAAGATCAAGGTGCCGACCTACATGATCTCCACGCTGGAGGACCACATCGCGCCCTGGAAGAGCACCTACCGGGGCACGCAGGTCTTCGGCGGCCCGATCCGCTTCGTGCTCGCCGCGTCCGGCCACATCGCCGGCGTCGTCAACCCGCCGGAGAGCGGCAAGTACAGCCACTGGATCAACGAGCAGCTCCCGCCCGACCCGGACCAGTGGTTCGCAGCCGCCACCGAACTCGCCGGCTCCTGGTGGCCCGATTGGCAGCGCTGGATCACGGCGCAGTCGAAGGGGCGCGTGCCCGCGCGCGTGCCCGGCGACGGCGCGCTGCCCGCCATCGAGGACGCGCCGGGCAGCTACGTGAAGGTCATGGCGACCGACTGACGCCGGCGCCCCGCACAGGCACGGCCCGCCGGCGCACGGACATGTTCCGCCGCATGTCGAAAAAACCGGCGGGCCGGGCGCGACTCCGCCGCTCCCGCGTCGTTGCGGCCGATCATGCCCGTTCCTAGCACCTTCGCGGCCACGATCGCACGGACGCACGCTTGGCCGAAGTGGGCCAAGTACCTGGCCGCCTGCGGCGTCGTGGCGGCGGCCCTGCCGTTGGCCTTCGCCCTCCGGAACTTGGTGCCGCCCGGCTACCCCTACCTGCTGTTCCTCCTGGCCGTCCTGGTGGCCGGCAGCCTCTTCGACCAAGGCTCCGGCTTCGTCGCCGTTGCGCTGTCGGCGCTGTTCGCGGCGTGGTTCTTCCTGCCGCCGATCGGCAGCGTGGTCGTCCAGGACCAGAGCGACGGCCTCGCGCTGGTCCTGTTCGTGGCCGTCGGCGCCGCCACCGCCGCGATCATCGAGGCGCTGCACCGCGCGGTGGTGCGGGAGAACCGCGCGCACACCGACCTCGTGCGCTCCGAGCGGCAGCGGCGCCTCCTGTTGAATGAATTCCGCCACCGGACCCGCAACGATCTCCAGTCGCTCGCCGCCCTGTTGCTGCTGCGCGCGCGCTCGGCGCCGTCGCCGGCGGCGGCGGACGGGTTGCGGGAGGCGGCCGAGCACGCGCGCGCCCTCGCCCGCGCCCACGCTTGGCTGGCGCACGGCGACGTCGGCGACGACGAACACCCCGCGCGCGTGGACACCAAGGAATTCATCGAAGGCTTCTGCCGGGACCTGGGCCGGGCGTTGCTCAGCGGCGAGTTGCGGCCCATCGCCCTCATCGCCAAGGCGGAGTCGCACACCCTGGACTCGGAGCGCGGAGTCCACCTAGGCCTGGCGCTGAACGAGCTCGTGACCAACGCGCTCAAGTACGCCTTCCCCGACAACGGCGCCGGCACGGTGCGCGTCCGCTTCGCCCGCGAAGGCGACGACTTCGTGCTTTCGGTGTCCGACGACGGCATCGGCATGCCGGCGGACGACGCGCGGGCGCAAACACCGGCGGAAAGGCGCCTGCCCAAGGGCACCGGGCTCGGCACGCGGCTGCTGCAAGGCTTGGCGGCGCAGCTTCGGGGCACGCTGTCGCGCCAAGGCGGGAACGGCGCCGGCACCTCGGCCGAGTTGCGCTTCCCCGCGGCTGAACCGGGCCGGTGAAGGTCCGCCGTCAGTAGCCCGCCGGGTCGCGCGCGAGTCCCACGCCGCCGATCCCCATCGAGCGCTCCCGCATCTGGGTGCTGCCGAGCCGCCCTTCCACCTCCATGCGCGACGCCACCGCCTGCGCCAGCGCCGTCGCGTTCGCCGCTTGCGGCAACGGCCCGGTGTCGCCCAGGCGCGCGATGGAGCCCTCACCGCCTGGCCGGAACAGCGGCGACGGAAGCGCGGCGGCGGCGCGACCCCGATCGCCCGCGCGGAGCGCCCGCGCTGCGCCGAGCAGCGCCGAAACCGCCGTCCGGCTCGGCGCCGCCGCGTCCAGCCCGATCGCGTCGCGCAATTCGTCGCGCGCCAGCAGCATCTCCCGCCGGACGCCTTCGGGCATCGCCGTCCAGCGCGGGTCGGTGGCGAAGGCCTCGGCGGCGTATTCGAGCTGCGCCGCCGCCTGCGCCGCCGCGTCCGGCCGGTTCGCCAGGCCCGCGCCCCGATCGGCGAAGGCAGCGGCCGCGGCACCGATCGCCGCCCGGGCCGCATCGGGAGCCCCGGCCGCGAGGTCGGCGGGGGCCGGCGCGGGCGCCGGGCGCGCCACTTCGGTGCAACCGCCGCCGGAAAGGGCGAGCAGCGCCCCGACCAGCAGCCTCGGCGAAGCGGAAGGGCGCGGCGCGCGACGCCGCATCAAGGCCTGCCCGGCGCGAAGCCGCCCCGCGGGTTCGCCAACGGCGACGCCGGCAGCGCCGAAAGCCGGCTCTGCGAGTTGCCGGGCACGGGCAGCGACGGCGCCGGCGGGTTCGTCGCGGGCCCGACGCCGGGCGCCGGTCGCGAAGAACGCAGGATGTCCGGCACCCGGTCGATGGCGCCCGGAGGCGGCAAAGCCGGCGGGACGCCGATGCCCCGCCTCTGCTCCTCCAACTCTCGGGCGTACGCGCCGCCGGGCGGTCCGCCGACGGGCGCGGCCGCCGCGACCGGCCGGCTCGGCGGCGGCTGCGCGGGGCCGGCGCACGCCGCGAGCACGGGAAGCGCGAAGGCCAAGACGCACCGGAGGATCGGGTCCGCGGCGGGCATCGCTATCCCCCGCGCCCGCCGTCGCCGCCGTCCGTCGAATGGCGGCCGGTCTGGTCCACCCGGTTCAGCTCCCGTTCGGCGAGCGCGGTGGCGGTGCCCGTGCGCGGCAAGGGCGGCAGGTCGGCGAGGCGCCCGAGCGTCGCGCGCCCGTCGCCGAAGGCGGGCGGCGGCAGGGCGCGCTCCGCCGCGGCGGCGTTGCCCGCGACGAGCGCGCGCGACGCGGTGTAGAAGGCGTCCACCACCGCCTGCGGCGGCGCGC
>NZ_BAAAFZ010000064.1:4918-42027 GCF_039523795.1 Craurococcus roseus
CTCCACGCCCAGCGCCGCCCGCAACTCGCCCCGGGCCGCCACCAACTCCCGCCCCACCAACGGGCTGAACTCGACCCAACGCGGCCCGTAAGGGATCTCGGTCGCCAAGTGCTCCACCTGGGCCGCGGCCCGCGCCGCGTCCGCCGGCCTGCGGGCCACGCTCGCCGGCGTGTTGAAAGCATAGGCCGTCGATATGATCGCCGCCCGCGTCGGATCGCCGACGCCCGCCACCGAGTCCGGCGGCAGGCTCGCGTAGGGCGGCGCCGGCCCGCCGCACGCGACCAGGGGCAGCGAGAGGGCGAGAACGGCGGCAACGGCGGGGCGCATGGCCGAAAGGGTCCTCCTGGGCATGGTCGTCGTCCAAAGTGGGCGACACCGGCCGGTTCCGCAACATCCCGGCCGCCCGGAGGACGACGCTCCCGACCGCGCCTTTGCGTTCAAGCGTGGCGGCAGCCCCTCCTCGACCGAGGCCCGGATCTCGGCGCCGCCCGGCAGCCCGTCGGGCGCTACATGGCGCTTCGGCGGGTGCAGCGCGGCGCGCACCGCCTCGGCCGCGTCGCGGCGGCGCCCGCTCATCACCTGGCCTTCGGCGAAGGCCGCGAGCCCCTCGCCCGCCGCCGCCGACCCGGGGGACAGGTCCGCGCCAAGCCCTCCGCGCCGGAGCGCGGTCAGCCCGGCCCCTGGTAGCACCCCGCCGTCCGCGCCCGCCCGCGCACCAGCGCCAGCACCGTGCGGCAGGTGGGCGCCGGCAGCTCCACCATCTCCGCCAACTCCACCACCACGCCGAGCAGCGCGTCGATCTCCATCGGCCGGCCGCGCTCCAGGTCCTGGAGCATGGAGGTCTTGTGCGCGCCCACCTCGGCCGCGCCGGCGATGCGCTTGTCCACGTCGATGGCGAAGCGCACGCCCAGGCGCTCCGCGACCGCCTGCGCCTCCACCATCATCTCCCGGCACACCGCGCGCAGTTCGCCCTCGCCGGTGATGACGTCGAGCGTCGCGCCCGTCAGCGCCGACAGCGGGTTGAAGGCCAGGTTGCCCCAGAGCTTCACCCACATCTCGTCGCGGATGCGCGGGCGGATCGGCGCCTTGAAGCCCGCCGCCGCCAGCGCGGCGGAGAGCGCCCCCGCCCGCTCGCTCCGGCTCCCGTCCGGCTCGCCGAGGACGAAGCGGTCGCCGTAGGTGTGCTCGATCACCCCCGGCGCTGTCACCTCCGCCGCCGGGTAGACGATGCAGCCGATGGCGCGCGACGGGTGCAGCGACTCCCACAGCCTGCCGCCGGGGTCCACGCTCTCCACCCGCCGGTCCTCGTAAGGCCCCGCCAGCTTGTAGAAGTACCACCACGGGATGCCGTTCACCGCCGAGACGATGGCCGTTTCCGGCCCGAGCAGCGGCTGCATCCGCGGCGCCGCCTCCGGCAGCGAGTGCGCCTTCAGCGTCACCAGCACGTAGTCCTGCGGCCCCGCCTCCTCCGCGGTGGCGACGCAGCGCGGGCGCACGGTGAACCGCTCGCCCTCGCTGACCAGCGTGACGCCTTCCGCCTGCATCGCCGCGAGGTGCGGCCCGCGCGCGATGAAGGTGACGTCCACATCGCCCTTCCGCGCCAGCCGCGCGCCGAGCAGCCCGCCGATCGCGCCGGCGCCGTAAACGCAGAGCCTCACGCCGAAATCCCCAGCTTCTCCGCCAAGCCGATGCGTTGCAGCTTGCCCGTCGCGCCCTTCGGAATCTCCGGCAGGAACACCACCTTGCGCGGCACCTTGAAGTCCGCGAGGTGCTTGGCCGCGAAGTCGCGCAGCTCGCGCTCCGTGCAGTCCATGCCCTCGCGCAGCACCACCGCGGCGCCCACCTCCTCGCCCAGCATCGCGTGCGGGATGGAGAAGGTCAGCGCCTGCGCCACCGCCGGGTGCTCGGACAGCACGCCGTCCACCTCCAGCGGGCTCACCTGCTCGCCGCCGCGCTTGATCAGCTCCTTGAGGCGCCCGGTGAGCTGGAGGTAGCCCTCCTCGTCCAGCATCCCCTGGTCGCCGGTGCGGAACCAACCGTTGATGAACGCCTTGGCGTTGGCCTCCGGGTTCGCCTCGTAGCCCTTGGTCACGCCGGGGCCGCGGATCACCACCTCGCCGATCGCGCCTTGCGGCAGGACGTTCCCCTCCTCGTCCATGATGGCGATCTCCGGCCCCGCGGCGACGCCCACGATGCCCGGCTTGCGCGGGCGCGGCGGCAGCGGGTTCGAGGCCATCTGGTGGCTCGCCTCCGTCATGCCGTAGCTCTCGATCACCGGCGCGTTGAACGCGGTTTCGAGGTCTCGCATCACCTGCGCCGGCAGCGAAGCGGAGGAGGAGCGGAGGAAGCGCAGCGGCGTCCGCTCGATGATCGCCCGGTTCCGCTCGGCCCGCGCCAGGATCGCCTGGTGCATGGTCGGCACCGCCGTGTACCAGGTGGGCTTCTCCATATCGAGCCAGCCGAAGAAGCGCAGCGCGTTGAAGCCCGGCGTGCAGACCACCGCCCCGCCGCCGGCCAAGGAGGCCAGCGTCGCCGCGATCAGCCCGTGGATGTGGAACAGCGGCATCACGTTGAGGCAGGCGTCGTTGGGCGACAGCTCCAACGTGCGGGCGATGCTTTGCGCCGAAGCGGTGACGTTGCCGTGCGTCAGCGGCACGATCTTCGGCCGCGCCGTGGTGCCGGAGGTGTGCAGCACCAGCGCCACGTCGTCCGTCTCCGCCATGCCAGGCCGCGCCGCCGCGCCCTCGGCGCCGCCCTCCAAGGAGAAGGCGCCCGCGCCGCCCTCCGCGTCCGGCACCAGCTCCAGCACCGGCACGCCGAGCTTCTCCGCCACCGCCCGCGCCGGCGTCTCCACGCCGCGCTGCGCGACGAGCGCCTTCGCCTTCAGGTCGGAGAGGTAGAACTCGAACTCCTCCGCCTTGTAGGCCGGGTTCAGCGGCGCCGTGGTGGCGCCCGAGGCGATGGACACGAAGGCCGCCGCCATCTCCGGCCCGTTCGGCAGCACGATCGCCACGCGGTCGTCGCGGCCGACGCCGACCCGGTTGAGCGCCGCCACCGTGCGCTCGATCAGCGCCCGCAGCCCTCCGTAGGTCAGCGGCGCGCGCCCTTCCGGCGCGCGGATCGCGGGCCGGCCCGCATCTCCCGCCGCCGCCAGGTCCGCGACGGTCCGAATCTCACTCATGCGCTTCTCCAAAATGCCGGGGCTCCCCGAGGCCGCGGCGACCGGTCCGTCGAGTATGTTCGGCGCCCCCGATCCGGGAAAGCCCGCACCGGGCCTTCCCTCCGACCAAGGCCGGGTGAAAAGATTCGACAAATCCACCGCGATTACACGCTTCCCCGTGCGACCGCCAAGACCGGAGGGTGGGACCGAGCCGGCACCCCAGACCGTGCCGGGGCGAAAATGTTGCCGATCCTTCCGCCAGTTCGGCCGACGGTACGGTCCGGAGCGTAACTCTCGCCGCTGTGTTTGTGAATTTACACGCTTTCCGTTGCTTTACATGGATTTCCGCCGCCCTTTGTCGCGCCGCGCCGGGGTCGAAAGGCCGTGAGAGCGCGCCAGCCGAACCTCGTCGGGACAACGAATGACACACCGCAGCATCTCCCGCCGCGCGACCATGCTCAGCCTCCCGGCCCTGCTCGCCGCGCCGGCGGCGGCCCGCGCCCAGCGGGGATGGGAGCCGAACCGCCCGGTGCAGTTCATCGTCCCGGCCGGCACCGGCGGCGGCGCCGACCAGATGGCGCGCGTCATCCAGGGCATCGTGTCCAAGCACTCGCTGATGAAGCAGCCGCTGGTGGTGGTGAACAAGGCCGGCGGCGCCGGTGCCGAGGGCTTCCTCGAAGCCAAGGGCGCGCGCGCCAACCCGCACATGCTGGTCATCACCCTGTCCAACCTCTTCACCACGCCGCTCGCCACCGGCGTCCCCTTCAACTGGCGCGAGCTGACGCCGGTGAAGATGCTGGCGCTCGACGAGTTCGTGCTCTGGGTCAACGCCAACTCGCCCTGGAAGTCGGTGGGGGAGTTCGTGGAAGCGGCGAAGGCCGGGCGCCTGAAGGTGGGCGGCACCGGCTCCAAGCAGGAAGACCAGATCATCACCGCGGCGTTGACCAAGGCCACCGGCGCGCAGTTCACCTACGTCCCCTTCCGCGGCGGCGGCGAGGTCGCGGTGCAGCTCGTCGGCGGGCACATCGACGCCACGGTGAACAACCCGATCGAGGCCGTCACCCACTGGCGTTCCGGCACCCTCCGCCCGCTCTGCGTCTTCGACGGCAAGCGGCTGGCCGGCACCGAGAAGATGACCTCCGACGCGAGTTGGTCCGACATCCCCACCTGCAAGGAGCAGGGCCTGGACGTGGAGTACCTGATGCTCCGCGGCATCTTCATGGCGCCCGGCGTCCAGCCGCAGCAGGTCGCCTTCTTCACCAGCCTGCTCGACAAGGTGCGCGAAACGCCGGAATGGGCGGAGCTGATGCAGCAGGGCGCCTTCAACACCACCGCCCTCACCGGCGAAGCCTTCCGCGAGTGGCTGGCGCGCGAGGAAGCGCGCCACAAGGAGCTGATGCAGGAGGCCGGCTTCCTGGCCCAGGCGCAGTAAGCGGCGCCGCAGCATGTCCACCACGGGAACAGAAGCCGCCGCCGGCGGCCCCGAGCGCGGCGTCCGCACCGTCGCCGTCGAGGCCGTCACCTCCCTGCTGCTCGCCGGCGTCGGCGCGGCGGCGATATGGGACAGCAACCGCATCGGCGCCGGCTGGGGCGCGGAAGGGCCGCAGTCGGGCTATTTCCCGTTCTGGATCGGCGCCGTCCTGCTCGCGGCGAGCCTCGGCAACCTCGCCCTGGCCGTGCGCGCCGCGCGCGGCGCCGCCGCGGGCGAGGGCCTCTTCGTCACCTGGCCGCAGCTCCGCCTCGTGCTGTCCGTGCTGTTGCCGACCGCGATCTACGTCGCCGCCATCCCGTTCATCGGCCTTTACGTCGCCTCCGCCGTGCTGGTCGCGTGGTTCATGATCCGGCTCGGGGGCTTCCGCTGGTGGGTCGCGGCGGCGTCCGGCCTGGCGACGGCCCTCGTCGCCTTCGTCGTCTTCGAAACCTGGTTCCTCGTCGCGCTCCCGAAAGGGCCGGTCGAGACCTGGCTCGGCTACTGAGCGGGAGCGCGCGCGTTGGAAGAGATCGGCCTGTTGATGCAGGGCTTCGCGGTGGCCCTGCAACCCGACAACCTGCTGCTCATGCTGCTGGGCGTCACGCTCGGCGTCCTGATCGGGGTGCTGCCGGGGTTGGGCGGCGCCAACGGCATCGCCATCCTGCTGCCGCTCACCTTCGCCATGCCGCCGGTCTCGGCCATCATCATGCTCTCCTGCATCTACTGGGGAGCGCTGTTCGGCGGCGCCATCACCTCCATCCTGTTCAACATCCCCGGCGAGCCCTGGTCGGTGGCCACCACCTTCGACGGCTACCCGATGGCGCAGCAGGGCCGCGCCGGCGAGGCGCTGACGGCCGCCTTCACCGCCTCCTTCTTCGGCGCCCTCGTCGCCGTGGTGCTGCTGACCTTCCTGGCGCCGCTGGTCGCGGGGTTCGCGCTCAAATTCGGCCCGCCCGAATTCTTCGCGGTGATGTTCCTCTCCTTCGCCTGCTTCATCGGCCTCGGCCGCGGCTCGCCGCTGAAGACGCTGGCCGCCATGATGCTCGGCTTCCTGCTGGCCGCCGTCGGCATGGACACGGTGACGGGCCAGCTACGCATGACCTTCGGCTCGCACGAGATGATCCGCGGCTTCGACTTCCTGGTCGCGGTGATCGGCCTGTTCGGCATCTCCGAGATCCTGTCCTCCATCGAGGACGGCCTCAGCTTCAAGGGCCAGAAGGCGAAGATCGACCTCAAGGTGGTGCTCCGCACCTGGGCGGAGCTGCCGCGCCACTGGGCCATCGCGCTGCGCTCGTCCGCCATCGGCTGCTGGATGGGCATAACGCCTGCCGGCGCCACCCCGGCCTCCTTCATGAGCTACGGCGTCGCCCGCCGCATGTCCCCCCACGGCAAGGAGTTCGGGACCGGCCGGATCGAGGGCGTGGTGGCGCCGGAAACCGCGGCGCACGCGGCGGGCACCAGCGCCCTGCTGCCCATGCTGGCGCTCGGCGTGCCCGGCTCCCCCACCGCCGCCGTGCTGCTCGGCGGCCTCATCATGTGGGGCCTCCAACCGGGGCCGATGCTCTTCGTGGAGCAGAAGGAATTCGTCTGGGGCCTGATCGCCTCCATGTACCTCGGCAACGTCGCCGGGCTCCTGGTGGTGCTGGTGGCGGTGCCCTGGTTCGCCGCCATCCTGCGCGTGCCCTTCGCCATCATCGCCGCCATCATCCTGGTGGTCTGCGCCATCGGCGCCTTCACCGTCTCCAACGCCGAGTTCGACATCGTGCTGATGCTGGTCTTCGGCGTGATCGGCTACGTGCTGAAGAAGCTCGATTACCCGCTGGCGCCGTTGGTGCTGGCGCTGGTGCTGGGCGACCGCACGGAAGAGGCGTTCCGCCAGTCGCTCCTCGTCTCCCAGGGCGATCTCGGCGTGTTCTTCTCGTCCTGGCTGGGCGGCACGATCATGGCCGCCGGGATCGCGCTGGCCGCGTGGCCGCTGCTCGGCTGGCTCTGGTCGCTGCTGCGGCCGGCGGCGCGGCGGGAGCGCCCGAGGCCCGCCTGAAGGCCGCGTTTCCGCGCCGCGCAACGGCGCCCGTCGGTCATGCCCCGGAGCGCGGCCGTCGGACGGGCCGGCACGGTTTGAGCGGACGCACAAGGAGGAGGAGGCGATGCGCGTCCTGCACGTCAACGGCCACGACATGGCCTACGCCGAGCACGGCGCCGGACCCCCGCTGCTCCTCCTCCACGGCACCCTCCTGGACCAGCGCTGGTGGGCGCCGCAGATGGAGCCGCTCGGCGAGCGCCACCGCGTGGTCGCCCCCAGCCTGCGGCACTACTGGCCCACGTCCTGGAACGGCACGGGCGGCGACTTCACCATCGCGCAGCACGTCGAGGACGTGGCGGCCTTCATCGAAGGCCTCGGCGCCGGGCCGGTCCACCTGCTCGGCCACTCGCGCGGCGGCCACATCGCGTTCAGGGTCGCCCAGCGCTTCCCCGGCCGGGTCCGGGCGCTGGTCCTCGCGGAACCGGGCGGGAGCCTCGACGCGACGCTCCAAGCGACGGCGCAGGACGCCGCCCCCGCCCGGCAACCCAGAATGACCCTGGCCGAGGCCACCGCCGGGGCGGCCGAGCTGATCCGCGCCGGCGACACCGACGCCGGCCTGGCGCTGTTCGTGGAAGCGGTGCTCGGCCCCGGCGCTTGGGAGCGGTCCACCGAGCGCGTCACGCGGATGCAGCGCGACAACGCCCGCACGCTGCTGGCCCAGATCGACGAGCGGCGCGCCCCTTACACCCGCGCGGACATGGAGGCGATCCGCGCGCCGACCTTGCTGGTGGGCGGCGCCGACACGCCGCTGCTGTTCCCGCCGATACTCGACGCGATGGAGCGCTGGATCGCCGGAGCGGAGCGCGTGGCCGTCCCCGGCACTGCGCACATGATGAGCGACGAGGACCCTGCGGCCTTCAACCGCACGGTCCTGGACTTCCTGGAACGGCGGGGCTGACGCTCCGCCGCCCCCGTCAGCGCCCGGCCAGCGACGCCCGGTGCCGCCCGGCCAGTTCGACGTAATGCGGCGCGGTGCGGTCGAACTGCCCCGCCCGCTGCTCCTCCGTCAGCACCCGCACCAGCTTCGCCGGGTTGCCGATCCACAGCTCCAGCCGACCGATGCGCTTGCCCGGCGGCAGCACGCTGCCCGCGCCCAGCACGCCGCCCTCCTCGATCACCGCGTCGTCCAGCACGGTCGCGCCCATGCCGACGAAGGCGCGGTCCATCAGCGTGCAGGCGTGGACGATGGCGGCGTGCCCCACCGTCACGTCGGCGCCGATCACCGTGCGCTGCCGCCCGGCGTTGACGTGGACGATGGTGCCGTCCTGGATGTTGGAGCGCGGGCCGACGCGGATCACGTTGGTGTCGCCGCGCAGCACGCAGTGGTACCAGACGTTGGCCCCCTCCCCGATCTCCACGTCGCCGATCACCGCGGCGGTGGGCGCCACGAAGGCGGTGGGGTGGACGACCGGCCGCTTGCCCTCGAAGGGGTAGAGCGGCCCGGCCGGCAGCGTCGGCAGGTTGTGGTCCATCGCGCGCCTCCTCCCCGCTACTCCGCGGCCGCCGGCGGCGTTTCGCCGAAGCCGTGGTTCGCCGCGCCGTTGTGGGACGCCCCGGACGCCCCCGCCGTGGCCAGCCGCGTTTCCAACTTGAGGCCGAGCATCAGCCCCAGGCACTGCACCGCCGCGCCGGACGCGCCCTTGCCCAGGTTGTCGTAGCGCGCCACCAGCAGCGCCTGCCGCAGCCGCTCGTTGCCGTAGACGCGCAGCTCCAGCAGGTTCGTGCCGTTCAACGCCTGCGGCTCCAGCCGGTCGGCCGGATCGGCGGGAACGACCCGCACGAACTCCTGCCCCGCGTAGCGTTCGCGCAGCACGGCCTCGACGTCGCGCGGCGACACGCGCCCGCCCGGCAACGCGTCCAGGTGCAGCGGGATGGAGCACAGCATCCCCTGCGGGTAGCGCGCCACCGAGGGGATGAAGATCGGCCGCCGCGCCAGCCCGGAATGGTGCTGCAGCTCCGGCACGTGCTTGTGCTCGAAGCCCAGGCCGTACAGCTCGAAGTCGTTGGCCGCGCCCTTCTCGTGGGCCTCGATCATCGCCTTGCCGCCGCCGGTGTAGCCCGACACGGCGTTCACCGTGACCGGGTGGTCCGCCGGCAGGACGCCCGCCTCCACCAGCGGCCGCAGGAACAGGATCGGCCCGGTCGGGTAGCAGCCCGGCACGCTCACCCGCGGCGCCGCCGCGACGCGCCCCGGCTGCTCCGCCGACAGCTCCGGCAGCCCGTAGGCCCAATCGGGATGCACGCGGTGCGCGGTGCTGGCGTCGAGCAGCCGCGGCGCCCGGTCGCCGAGCGAGGCCGCCACCGCCGCGCTCTCCTTGGCCGCCGCGTCCGGCAGGCACAGCACCACCACGTCCACCCCGGCCATCAGCTCGCGCTTGGCGTCCGGGTCCTTGCGCCGCTCCGGCGCGATGGAGCGCAGGGCCACCGCGCCCGCCGAGCGCTCCAGTCGCTCGCGGATCTGGAGGCCGGTGGTGCCCGCCTCGCCGTCGATGAACACCGAAGGCACGCCGTTGTCGTTGGTGGCCATGGTCCCGGCTCCTTCCTTTGACCGGATTGCCGCGCAGCGCGGCCGAAAAAGCAAGAGGGGCGGACCCCTGCGGATCCGCCCCTCCCGTGTGACCGTATGAAGGCGAGCGCCGGCGCGGATCAGCGCTTGCTGAACTGGAACGAGCGTCGGGCCTTGGCGCGGCCGTACTTCTTGCGCTCCACCACGCGCGGGTCGCGCGTCAGGAAGCCGGCCTTCTTCAGGATCGGCCGCAACTCCGGCTCGTAGTAGGTCAGCGCGCGGCTGATGCCGTGGCGCAGCGCGCCCGCCTGGCCCGAAAGCCCGCCGCCCGCGACGGTCGCGAACACGTCGAACTGCTGGTAGCGGTCGGCCACCAGGAAGGGCTGGGCGATCAGCATCCGCAGCACCGGCCGCGCGAAGTACCGCGACATCGGCTTGCCGTTGATCTCCACGGCGCCCTTGCCCGGCTTCACCCACACCCGCGCCACCGCGTCCTTTCGGCGGCCGGTGGCGTAGGAGCGGCCGAACTCGTCGCGCTTCGGCTCGCGCAACGGCGCCGCGTCCGGGCCGGCGCCGGGGGCCATCGGCGTGCCCTGCACCAGGTTGCGCAGGTCGGCGAGCGTGCCAGTGGATGCCCCTTGGCCTTCTTGCTGCTGCTCGCTCATCTCAAGCGACCTTGTTCTTGCGGTTCATGGAGGCGACGTCGAGCACGCTCGGCTGCGTCCCGGCGTGCGGGTGCTCCGGCCCGGCGTAGACGTGCAAGTTCTTCATCTGCCGCCGGCCGAGCGGGCCGCGGGTGATCATCCGCTCCACCGCCTTCTCCACCACGCTGCCCGGGTGCTTGCCCTCGATCCGCTGGCGGAGCGTGCGGCCCTTGATGCCGCCGGGGTAGCCGGTGTGCCAGTGGAAGACCGACTGCTCGGCCTTGTTGCCGGTGACGCGCACCTTCTCGGCGTTCACCACCACGACGTGGTCGCCGCAATCGACGTGCGGCGTGAATTGCGGCTTGTGCTTGCCGCGGAGGCGGTTGGCGATGATGGAGGCGAGCCGGCCGAGCACCAGCCCGTCCGCGTCCACCACCACCCAATCCTTCTTCACCTCCGCCGGCTTCAGCGAGCGGGTCTGCCTTTGCAGCATCGTTCCGAGTCTTGTTCCAGAGGGCCGCGGCGGCTCCGCGGGCGCGGGAACCGCCGCCGAAGGCGTGCAGTAAGGGCCTCCGTCGCCAAGCGTCAAGCGGCTTCTGGGCATGTGGTATTCACATACCACCAAGATTCCACCCGCCGCTTGCCCCCGCGCCCGCCCGCCTGCCACCCTGCTGCGAGGAGGAAACGAACCATGCCGCACGCCGCCCCGGGCCCGCGCCGCCGGGACTTTCTCGCCGCCGCAGCGTCCATCGCGCCGCTGGCGACGCCCCGCGTCGCCCGCGCCCAGGGCGGCGCTTGGCCCGCCGGCCAAACGGTGTCGGTCATCGTCCCCTACGCCCCGGGCGGCGCCTCCGACGTGGTGGGGCGCCTGCTCACCACGGGCCTGCAAGAACGGCTCGGCGGCACCTTCGTCATGGAGCACCGCCCCGGCGCCTCCACCGGCCTCGCCGCCCGCCACGTCGCCCGCGCGAAGCCGGACGGGCTGACGCTGCTCCTCGGCACCATCGCCACCTTCACCCTGACGCCGCTCGCCTTCCGCGCCCCGGGCTACGACCCGATCGCGGACTTCGCCCACGTCACCATGCTCTGCGAAACGCTGTCGCTGCTGGTGGCGCCGCCGCGCTGGTCCAGCCTCGGCGAGCTGCTGGCCGCCGCCAAGCAACGGCCCGGCGCGCTGTCCTACGCGAGCTGGGGCGTGGGCACCACGGCGCACCTGCCGATGGTGGACCTCTGCGGCCGCGCCGGCGTCGAGATGCTGCACGTCCCCTACAACGGCGCCCCGCCCGCGCTGACGGACACCATCGCCGGCCGCACCGATTGCATGTTCGCCCTGCTCGCCGCCTGCAAGCCGCACCTGGAAGCCGGGCGCCTGCGCGGGCTCGCGGTGCCCACCGCCGCCCGCCCCGCCGTGCTGCCCGACGTGCCGACCTTCGCCGAGGCCGGCTTCCCCGACTTCGTCTACACCGGCTGGTACTCGCTCCAGGCGCCGCCCGGCACGCCGGAGCCGATCCTAGCCCGCCTCGCCGAAGCCTCCATCGAGACCTTCAAGGACCCGCGCACGCGGGAACTGATGGCGGCCCAGGGCATCGCCCGCGCGCCCGGCGGCAAGGCGCCGCTGCTGGCGCGCATCGAGCGCGAACTGCCGCTGCACCGCGACCTGATGCGCAAGGCCGGCATGGTGCCGGAGTGAGCGTCCCGGCGCGCCGCGGGAACGGCCGGTGGTGGAGCGAGGCCGCCGCCACGCCGAGGCAGACCGACCGGCCCCACGATCGAACAAGGAGGCGGCCGTCGATGCCGCCGCGCCGACGCCGCGGGCGAGGCCCGCCGGGGGTCCGGCCGGGTCGAACACGGTGGCGGGCTTGCTGCCGACCGGCTGGCGCTTCGTCGCCCTCAGCCCCCGCCCGGCGACGATCCGCCGAACCGCACCGCCATCAGCGCCTCGTCGTGGCGGCGCCCCGCCACCTTCAGCGCACGGCGCTCCAGCCCGTACCGCTCGAACCCCGCCGCTTCGTACAGCCGCACCGCAGCCGCGTTGGACGCCACGACGGAAAGCCGCACCTCCTCCACCACGCCCCGCGCGTGCTCCAGCACCCGCGCCACGAGCGCCTCGCCCAGCCCCGTCCCGCGCGCCCGCGGCCGGACGTACAAGCCCCACAGCACCCCCTTGTGGCGCAGCTTGGCCGCTTCCGGCACCAGCAGCCCCGCGACCCCGCCCATCGTCGCCGCGTCGCCGCCCGCCCAGCCGCCGAACACGGCGTTGCGCTCCAGCCGCTCAGCGAACCAAGCGAGCGGCCGGGCCGCTTCCTCTTCCCACGCCGCCCCGAAGGCCTCGGGGGCGCCGGCGAGGCCTTCCAAACGCAAGTCCCGGTACGCCGCGGCGTCGGCGGCGCCGAGCCGGCGGACCGCGACGGTGGCGACTCCGGGCGAGGGCGGACGGGGTTGGACCATGCGGCCGGGGTAGCACCCCCCGGCGGCGGGCGCAGCGGCCGACGGCCCTGGGGCGGCCCGTGGACAAGGCCGCTGCCCGCGGCCACCCTCGCCCTGGAAGAAGGAGAACGTCCCATGGGCAAGGTCTTCGACGCCTTTTACGGCAACGCCGTCGTCTACCTGGCCGTGGTGGCGGCCCTCGGCGCCCTGGCGGTCCTCATCGGCCAAGGCACGGTCGCCGCCTTCCTGTTCATGGTGCTCGGCATGATGATCATCCTGTGGGACGCCCACACCGACCCGCACATCCCGCCCGCGCCCTCGCTCGACTGAAGCCGGCCGGCCTTCACACCCCGGCGCGCCGCGCTTCCGGCGGGGCCAAGGACGGCGACGCAGCGGCCGCCGCCGGCCGCTCCTCCGCCGCCGCGAACCAGGCGAAGAGCGCCGTTGCGGCCGCCGCCCCGAGCGCCTGCGCCGCCACGAAGGCCGGCGCGTCCGCCGGCCGGATGCCGGCGAAGGTGTCGCTGAGCGCCCGCGCCGCCGTCACCGCCGGGTTGGCGAAGGAGGTGGAGGAGGTGAACCAGTACGCCCCGGCGATCACGCACGCCACCGCGTAGGGCGTAGCCTGCGGGTGGTGCCGCGCGCAGCCCCACACCACCGAAAGCAGCGCGAAGGTCGCCGTGAACTCGCCCGCCCACTGCCCGGCCCCCGTGCGGACGCGCGCCGAGGCTTGCAGGATCGGCAGCTCGAACATGGCGTGCGCCAGCCACACGCCCAGCACCGCCCCGGCGAGTTGCGCCGCCACGTAGCCCGGCGCCGACCGCCAGGGCAGCGCCCCGCGCCACGCGAGCGCCACCGTCACCGCCGGGTTGAGGTGCGCGCCCGACACCGGGCCGAAGGTCAGGATCAAGGCGACCAGCGACCCCGCCGTCGCCAGCGTGTTGGCCAGCAGCGCCACGCCCGCGTTCCCGCCCGCGAGCCGCTCCGCCATGATCCCGGAACCGACCACCGCCGCCAGCAGCAGGCCGGTGCCGATCCCTTCGGCCACGAGCCGCTGCGGCAAGCGGTGCCCCGCCGTCACGGCGTGGCGCGGCCGGGCGGGAACGGCACCGGCACCCGCGCGCCGCCCGCGTCCACGACCGGCGCGCCGTCCTCCTTGCTGAAAGCCCGGCGCTGCGGCGCCGGCAGGATGTCGAGCACCGCCTCGGAAGGCCGGCACAGCTTCACGCCGAGCGGCGTCACGACGATCGGCCGCTCGATGAGCACCGGGTGCGCCATCATCGCGTCGAGCAGCCGGTCGTCCGTCAGCGCCGGGTCGTCCAACCCGAGTTCGTCGTAGGGCGTGCCCTTCCGCCGCAGCAGCGCGCGCACCGGGACGCCCATGCGCCCGATCAGGTCCACCAGCTCGCTCCGGCTCGGCGGCGCCTTCAGGTACTCCACCACGCGCGGCTCTTCGCCGCTGTTGCGGATCAGCCCGAGCACGTTGCGCGAGGTGCCGCAATCCGGGTTGTGGTAGATGGTGACGGGGGGCGGCGCCGTCACGACGCGCGCTCCCCCGCGCCGGCGCCGTCGTCCCGCAAACGACCGATCGCCTCCACCCGCCGCGTCAGCGCCATGCGGTCCAGCGACGCGATGCGCAGCGACACGAAGATGCGCAAGCGCCGGTCGAGGACGCGGCAGGCGTCGCGGAAGGCCAGCATCCGCTCCGCCTCGCTCCCACAGGCGGCAGCCGGATCGGGGATGCCCCAATGGGCGGAAACGGGCTGGCCGGGCCACACCGGGCAGGCCTCCCCGGCCGCTTGGTCGCAGACGGTGAACACGAAGTCCATGACCGGCGCGCCCGGCCGCGCGAATTCGTCCCAGGGCTTCGAGCGGAGGCCGTCCTTGAACAGCCCTTGCTCTTCGAGCAGCGCCGCCGCCAGCGGATGCACCCGCCCCGTCGGGAAGGAGCCCGCGCTGTGCCCCTTGAACCGGCCGCCCCGAGGTCGTCCAGCAGCGCTTCCGCGATGATGCTGCGCGCCGAATTGCCGGTGCAAAGGAAAAGCACGTTGTAAGGCCGCCCGCCGCTCATGCCGACGCCTTCCCCCGGCCGCAGCACGCCGCCGACGCCGCCGCGGGCTCCGCCTCCGGAGCGCGGCGCGCCGACGCAGCCGGGTCCGCTTTCGGGCCGCAGCAGGACGACGCGGCGGCGCCGCCGTCGCCCCCGCCCACGGCCGCGAGCCGTTCGAGCGCGCCGCCGTCGCCGTACACCGTGCTCTCGCCGTGGGTGAGGAACGTTTCCCACGGCACGCCCTGCGGGTCCGACACCCACTGCTTCTCCGAGCGCGCGTAGCAGCACGTCGCGCCCGCCTCCTCCAGCACCGGACGCCCCGCGGCGGCGAGCCGGCCGAACACCTCCGCCAGCTCCGCCTCGTCCTCCGCCTGGATGCCGAGGTGCTGCACGCCCGCCGCGCCTCCACGCGCGGACACGGCGAAGTTCACCCGCGGGTCGTCGAGCATCCACTTCGCGTAGTCGGGCTTGGCGACGGTCGGCGCCGCCGCGAACAGCGCGCTGTAGAACCTGACGGACTCGGCCACGTCTTCCACGGACACGTGGACATGCAAGCGCTTCATCGCCGGACGCTCCCTTGCTCGACGGTGACGGTGGTGGAGGCCTCGCAAGCGCCGCCGGCGACGCCGATGACGCCGCAGCCCGCGGCCTCGCCCCGGCAGCAGTTCTCGGTCAGGAAGGCGAGGAGGTCGTTCATGGCGTCGTAAGCCGCCGCGTAGATCAGCGACCGCCCTTCGCGCCGGAACGTGACGAGCCCCGCCTGCCGGAGCTGGTTCAGGTGGAAGGAGAGCGTCGCCGAAGGCAGCCCGAGCCGCTCCCCGATCCGCCCCGCCGGCATCCCTTCGGCCCCGGCCTGCACCAACAGGCGGAACACGTCGAGGCGCGACTCCTGGGCGAGGGCCGCGAGTGCAGCGATGGCGTCCGTCTTCTCCATATTTCTAGTATTATGGAAACATTGCGCCGTGGTCAAGCCGAATCGGCCCCCACCCCCGCCGTGCCGCCTTCCACGCCCTAACCGGCCGGTTAGGGAAGACAACTCATGCGTTACGAATCATGATCTGCCGATGGTGCTCGCCGTGGACGGGCCCGGACGCCGCAAGCAACTCTGACAAGCAACTCTGAAAGGAACAGCGCACCAAAAGAGGACGTTGGATCTGCAAGCCTAACTAGGAATACAGTCTTGGCATGCCTGAAAGCCGCCTCCCCTCACCCAGCCGGCGCAGCAGCCCCGCCACCGAGGCCCAGTCCGCCCGAAGGCCGCACCCCCGCGCCAACACGCTCCCGCTCCTCCCCGGCCGCCCACACGCAGGCGGCCACCGCCGCCACGCCGAACACCGCCGGCAGCAGCGCCAGGGACGGCACCCCCGTGCCCCAGGCCACCGAAGCCGCCGCCACGCAGCCGAGGCAGGCCCCAACGTCCCACCCGGTCTCCGCCGCCAACTGGTAGCGGTACGCCGAGCCGGAGCGCCGCGCCCGGTCGTAGAGCACGCTCATAAGCACAGGCCCCCACAGCGCGCCGATCGCCGCCCCCGTCGCGTGCAGCACGCCCGGCCCCACCGGCACCCAGCCCTCGGCCGCCCGCAGCGCGATCCCCGCCGCCAAGGCCGAAGCCACCCAGGGCACCAGCCGCCGACGCCCGCCGCGGTCGATGCAGCGCCCGGACAGCAGGCCGCTCGCCGCGCCCACCACCGCGCCGAGCGCCGCCGTCATCCCCAGCGCCTCGTACCGCTCGCCCATCGCGGAAAACAGCACCATCGGCCAAGCGATCCCGAGGCCGGCGCAGATCCAGCCGTCGGCGGCGAAGGCCAGCGTGCCTATCGGGTCGGCGCTGCGCACGGACTCCCGCGCGGTCGGCACCGGCCCCGCCTGGATCGGCCCGAGCATCGTCAACGGCACCACGGAAAGCGCCGCGAAGCAGGCCGCCACGCCGAAGTCCACCGCCGGCCCGTAAGCGCCGAGCAGCCAACCGCCGAGCAGCGGGCAGAGCACGGACACCCCCAGCCCCACCACTTGGCGCTCCGCGATCTCGCGCCCGCGCTGGCCCTCTTCGCCCAGCGTGGCCGCGGCGGCGTGGAACACCGGCCAGTAGGTCGCCTCCGCGAAAGACACGGTGGCCACCCAGACCACCAGCCAAGCCGGGTTCTCCGCCAGCAGCAGGGGTGGGAATTGCAGCACGCCCAAGCCGGCACCCAGCGCCATCGCCCCGCGGTAGCCGACGCGCCGCACCAGCGGCAGCACCGCCGCCCGCACCCCGACCCGCGCCGCGTACAGCCCGGCGTAGACCAGCAGCGCCGCCGGCAAGGTCAGCCCGCTCCGCAGCAGGTACGCCCCGATGAAGGCGCCCGCGAGCGCCGTCGCAGCTTGGTGGAGCGCGAAATGCGCGGTGAAGCGCCGAAGAGGGGAGAGATGCACGAGACCGTACCCCGGCCGCCGCGGCAGCGCCGGGCGACCCCAAAACCATTGCGGAAGAATGTGTACAATCTTTCCCGCAATGGTTTCTCGCGATCAAGTGAATACTTACACATTCGGCACGCACAAGCGCGCCCCCGCGCCGGCGCGAACGCACCGCGCCGCCGCTTTTGTCCGAACACGACCGCCGAACGCCCCGACGGCGACGGAATCGCACGGCGTGCGCCGGCGCCTGCCCGCACGGCCGATCCGGGCCGCACGCGCCGCCCCGTCGATTTGTCCGAAGGCGACACCCGCGCCCGCGACGGCCGGTGAGATTGTGAAATGGTAAGGCGGCGAGGCGAGCGCCCCCTCCCCTGGACACCCGAGCCGCGCCGGCGCCTCCTGCCGCGCATGACCGACGACGCAGCCGCCGCCCCGCACGGCCTGGGCCGCAACGTCGCCAACTACGGCGACCGCGCCTTCTCCCTCTATCTTCGCCGCTCCTTCGCCAAGTCGATGGGCTACTCGCAAGCGATGCTGGACCGCCCCGTGGTCGGCATCGCCGACACCGGCTCCGACTTCAACAATTGCCACCGCACCGCGCCGGAGCTGGTCGCGGCGGTGAAGCGCGGCGTGCTCGCCGCCGGCGGCCTGCCCATGGCCTTCCCCACGGTCAGCCTGTGCGAGCCGTTCCTGACGCCCACCTCCATGCACTACCGCAACCTCATGGCGCTCGACACGGAGGCGATGCTCTCCGCCCAGCCCATGGACGCCGCGGTGCTGGTCGGCGGCTGCGACAAGACCGTGCCCGCCCAACTCATGGCCGCCGTCAGCGCCGACGTGCCCTCCGCGCTTCTGGTGGTCGGCCCCATGCTCGCCCAGCGCTTCGAGGGCGAGCGCCTCTCCGCCTGCACCGACTGCCGCCGCTACTGGGCCCGCTTCCGCGCCGGCGACGTGGACGCGGGGCGCATCGCCGAGGTGGAAGGCAACCTCGCCACCACCGCCGGCACCTGCGGCGTGATGGGCACCGCCTCCACCATGGCCTGCCTCGCCGCGACGCTCGGCTTCATGCCGCTGATGGCCGCCTCCGCGCCGGCGGTCCACGCCGACCGCCTGCGCTTCGCCGAGGAGGCCGGCGCCCAGGCCGTGCGCCTCATCCGGAAGCCGGTGAAGCCTTCGGCCTTGGTCACGCCGGAGAGCGTGGAGAACGCCCTCCGCGTGCTCCTCGCCCTCGGCGGCTCGACGAACGCCTTGGTCCACCTCGCCGCCATCGCCGGCCGCGCCGGCGTTCCCCTGGACCTCCACCGCCTCGACCATTTGTCCGAAGAGACCCCGGTGCTCGTGGACCTGAAGCCGACCGGCGACGGTTACATGGAGGACTTCCACGCCGCCGGCGGCCTCCGCGCCCTGTTGCGCGAGTTGCGCGACCTGCTGCACCTCGACTGCCCCGACCTCGACGGCCGGACCTTGCGCGAACGCCTGGACGAAGGCCCCGCCTTCGCCGACCGCGCGGTCATCCGGCCGCGCGCCGAGCCGGTCAGCCCGGTCGGCGGCTTGGTGGCGCTGTTCGGCACGCTCGCGCCCGACGGCGCCATCCTGAAGCGCAGCGCCGCCACGCCCGCGCTGTTCGAGACGGAAGCGCGCTGCGTCGTCTTCGACGGGCTGGAGGACCTGGCGAACCGCATCGACGACGACGCCCTGGACGTGACGCCGCAGGACATCCTGGTCCTGAAGAACGCCGGCCCCCTCACCCCCGCCGGGATGCCGGAGGCGGGCTATCTTCCCATCCCCAGGAAGCTCGCCCGCGCCGGCGTCAAGGACATGGTCCGCATGAGCGACTGCCGCATGTCCGGCACCGCCTTCGGCACCATCGTCCTGCACATCGCGCCCGAAGCCGCGGCCGGCGGCCCGCTGGGGTTGGCGGAAACGGGCGACCGCGTCCGCCTCTCCGTCCGCGACCGCCGCTTGGACCTGCTGGTGGACGACGACGAACTGGCCCGCCGCCGCGCCAAGTGGGCGCCGCCGCCCGTGCCGCGCCGCGGCTGGGACAAGCTCATGCGGGAACAAGTCCTACAGGCCCCGCAGGGCGCCGACCTGGCCTTCCTCCGCCCGGAAGGCCGGTGACACCGGCGCCGGCCTTGCCACGGGCGCCCGGCGCACCATAGCTGGCGGCGACACGGAGAAGGCTCCCATGCCGATCATCAACCGCATCGCCGAGTTCCACCCCGAGATGACGGCGTGGCGGCGCGACCTGCACCAGCACCCGGAGATAGGCTTCCAGGAGGTCCGCACCTCGGGCGTCATCGCGCAGAAGCTCCGCGAATTCGGCTGCGACGCGGTGGAGACCGGCATGGCCAAGACCGGCGTGGTCGCCACCATCAAGGGCGCGGGCGCCGGCGGCGAGGGCCGCGCCATCGGCCTGCGCGCCGACATCGACGCCCTCCCCATCCACGAGGAGACCGGCCTCCCCCACGCCTCGAAGAACCCGGGCCGGATGCACGCCTGCGGCCACGACGGCCACACGGCGATGCTGCTCGGCGCCGCGAAGTATTTGTCCGAAACGCGCAACTTCAGCGGCACCGTCCACCTCATCTTCCAGCCCGCCGAGGAGAACGGCGGCGGCGGCCGGGTGATGGTGGAGGAAGGGCTGTTCGACCGCTTCCCGGTGGAGCGCGTCTTCGGCCTGCACAACTGGCCCGGCGTCCCGCAGGGCCAATTCATCTGGCGCGAGGGGCCGATCATGGCCGCCGTCGCCAACATCGAGATCACGATCAAGGGCAAGGGCGCGCACGGCGCCATGCCGCACCAGGGCAACGACCCCGTGGTGATAGCCTCCCACATCGTCACCGCGCTCCAGAGCATCGTGGCGCGCAACGTCGAGCCGGCGGAGTCCGGCGTCATCACCATCGGCAGCATCCAGGGCGGCGACACCTTCAACGTCATCCCGGAGACCGTGCGGATGCTCGGCACCGCGCGCTGGTTCGCGCCCGAGGTCGGCGACATCCTGGAGAACAAGCTCCGCGCCATCGCCACCGGCGTCGCCGCCGCCTTCGGCGCCGAAGCCACGGCCAAGTTCGAACGCCTCTACCCCGCCACCGTGAACGAGCCGGAGAGCACCCGCCTCACACTCGACGCCGCCGGCGCCGTGGTGGGCAAGGAGCGCGTGCACCACATGCCCCGCCCCACCATGGGCGGCGAGGACTTCTCCTTCATGCTGGAGGCGAAGGCCGGCAGCTACATCCTGCTCGGCGCCGGCCGCGGGCCGGACGACCCCCAGGTCCACCACCCGCGCTACGACTTCAACGACGAAGTCCTGCCCGTCGGCGCCAGCTACTGGGCGACGCTGGTGGAGCAACTCCTGCCCCGCAAGGGCTGATCAGGGCCGCGCCGAGACGAGCCACACCGCGCCGGGCAGCACCACGCCGCCCGGCCCGTCATGCGCCCGCAGCGCCTCGGCCACGGCGTCCACCGCCCGCCGCCGCTCCTCCTCCCCCGCGCCGGCAAGCGCCCGCGCGAGCGGCCCCACCGCCGCCGCGTCCCGCGCCGCCGCCACCGCGCCAGCCGCCGGCGCCAGCCGCATCATCGGGTCGTGCGGCGCGATCTCCACCCCGCGCCAGCCCGCCGCGGCGAGGATGCCGCGCACCCGCTCCAGGTCGTCGAAGGCGAAGGGCCCCGGCGCGCACGGCTCCGGCGGCGGGTCCGTCGAGGGCGGCAGGTGTTCGCGCGCCGCTTCCACGGGCAGGCGGAACCACGGGTTCTCCGCCAGCGGCCGCCACGCCACGAACGCCATGCGCCCCTCCGGCCGCAGCGCCCGGCGCAGGTTGGCGAAGGCCGCCACCGGGTCGGCGAAGAACATCACGCCGAAGCGCGAGAACAGCAGGTCCGCCTCCGCCGCGAAGGGGCGCAGCGCGGCGTCCGCCAGTTCGACGCGCGCCGTCGCGTCCAGCCCCGCTTCGGCGATCCGCTCGCGCGCCCGCGCCACCAGCCGTTCCGACACGTCGAGACCGAGAACGCCCCCGCCCGGCCCGACGGCGCGCGCGAGCGCCAACACCGTGGCGCCTGCGCCGCAGCCCACGTCCGCCGCCCGCTCGCCGGGGTAGGGCGCCGCGGCGGCGAGCGCGGCCTCCGTCAGCGGCGCGAACAGCGCGTCCAGCCGCTCATGTTCCGTGAGCCAGCCGGCGCAGGACTGGCTGTTCCAATAGGCGATCTGCGCCGCGTTCGGGCCTTCGCCGTCCGGTCCTTCCGCCATCGCCGCCGCCTCCGTGCCGTCCCGTGGACGGTGGCCGCGGCGCGGCGGGCTTTCAATGCCCTCCGTCGCCCTCGGCTCGCGGCTTGGCCAGCAGGAGCACCAGCGGCGTCGCCAGCAGGAACAGCGCCGCCATCACCAGCAGCACGTCGTTGTAGGCCAGCACCAGGGCTTCCCGCTGCACGGTTGCGCGCACGCGCGCCAGCGCCGCGAGGTCGGCGTTCTCGCCGAGGCGCGCCGCCAGGACGTCCGCCATCCGCCGCAGGGCGGCCGGGGCTTCCGGGCGGTTGGAGGCGACGGATTCGGACAGATGCAGGCGGTGGGCGGCGCCGCGGTCCGTCACCACGGTGTTGATCAGCGCGAGGCCGAAGGCGCCGCCGAGGTTGCGCATCAGGCTGTAGAGGCCGGAGGCGTTCTTCAGCACCGCCGGCGCCAGGGTGCCGAGCGCGACGTTCGTCACCGGCACCATGACGAACATCATGCCGAAGCCGCGCAGCGCCAGCGGGAACCACAGTTCGGCGAAGGCGGATTGGTTGGTGAGGTTCGCCGTCAGCCACAGGGCGGCGCCGGTGGAGGCCATGCCGAAGGCGAGCAGCATCCGCAGGTCCACCGACCGCGACAGCCGCCCGACCACGGGCGCGGCGAGGAACATGCCAAGGCCGGTGACGAACATCGTCTCGCCGATCTGCAAGCTGTCGTAGCCGCGAACCCGGCCGAGGAAGAGGGGAACCAAGTAAACCGAGCCGTAGAGGCCGATGCCGAGGATGAAGCCGAAGAGGCTGCCGATGGCGAAGTTGCGGTCGGCGTAGGCGCGCAGCTCCACGATCGGCTGCGGCGCGGTGAAGGCGCGCCAAAAGAAGCCGATGCCGGCGGCGGCGCAGACCGCGGCGAACAGGGCTACGGTGCCGTCCTCCAGCCACTGCCAGCGCGGCCCCTCCTCCAGCACGTATTCCAGGCTGCCGAGGAAGAGGGCCATGAAGCCGAGGCCCCACCAGTCGAAGCGGCGGGCGAGCGAGGGGTCGCCGCGGTCGATGTCGAGGGTGTTCCAGACCACCGCCGCGATGGCCAACCCCACCGGCACGTTCACCAGGAACAGCCAGTGCCAGGAGAGCGCGTCGGTGATCAGGCCGCCCACCGTGGGGCCGACGGTCGGCGCCAGGGTCGCGGTGAGGCCGATCAGCACCGCCGCCTTGGCCCGCGCGGCGCCGGGGAAGAGCAGGAACGCGGTGGCGAAGACGGTCGGGATCATCGCTCCGCCGAGGAAGCCTTGCAGCGCCCGGAACAGGATCATCAGGGGCAAGGAGGTGGCGAAGGCGCAGGCGAGCGAGAAGGCGGTGAAGCCGAGCGCGGAGATGGTGAACAGCACCCGCGTGGACAGCATCCGCGACAGGAAGCCCGAGAGCGGGATCGCGACGACTTCGGCGATCAGGTAGCTGGTCTGGACCCAGCTCGCCTCGTCCGGGCTGGCGGCGAGGCCCGCCTGGATGTCGGCGATGCTGGCCGAGACGATCTGGATGTCCAGGATCGCCATGAACATGCCGACCACCATCGCCATGAAGCCGGCGAGGCGCCGGCCGCCGATGGCCATGAGGCCGGCGGCGCCGGGGTTCGTGGCGCCCGGCGGCGCCGCGTCCGCGGGGATCGCCGAGGCCGCCGCGCTCACCGCGCCAGGCCGATCGCCGCAGCGGCGGCGCCGATGGGGCCGCGCGGCGCCGTCGGGTCGTCGCGCGTGTCCACCGTGGCGACCGCCGACAGGCCGGGGCGGAGCGCCGGCACCTTCTCCGGCCGGTCCAGCGCGATCCGCACCGGCACGCGCTGGACGATGCGGGTGAAGTTGCCGGTGGCGTTCTCCGGCGGCAGCAGGCTGAACAGGGAGCCGGTGGCGGGCGAGAGCGTTTCCACCCGCCCGGTCAGCTCCTCGCCCGAGACGTCGAGCACCACCCGCGCCGGCTGGCCGGGGCGCATGCGGGCGAGCTGGGTTTCCTTGAAGTTGGCCACCACCCACTGCCGCGCCGGCGGCGGCGCCACGGCGATGAGCGTCTGCCCGGGCCGCACGTGCTGGCCGACCTGGGCCGAGCGGTTGCCGACCACGCCGTCGAAGGGCGCGCGGACCACGGTGTAGGAGAGCTGGTTCTCCGCGAGCGCCAGGGCGGCGGAAGCGCCGTCGCGGCGCGCGAGGGCGGCTTGGCCTTGAGCCTCCAGGACCGGCAGGGACGCGCGGGCGGCGCTCAGGTTGGCCTCGGCCGCGGCGAGCGCGGCTTCGGCCTTGCCGCGGTCGGCCACGCCGTTCTCGGCCCTTTCGCGGCTGCCGTAGCCCTTCTCCGCCAGGGTGGCGGAGCGGGTGGAGCCGGCGACGGCGCGCACCCGCTCGGCCTCGGCCTGCCCGAGGGCGGCTTCCGCGGCGGCGATCGCGGCGCGTTGCTGCGCCGCCTGCGCGTCCAGCGCCGCCAGCGCGGCCTCGGCTTCGGCGAGCGCCGCGGCGGTGCCGTCGCGGCGGGCGCGCCAGTCCTGGTCCTCCAGGCGGATCAATGGCTGCCCGGCCGACACCGCCTGGTTGTCCGCGACCAGGAGTTCGGCCACGTCGCCCTCGATCCGCGACCCGAGCGGGGCGATGTCGCCGGCCAGGTAGGCGTTGTCGCTGCTCACGTCGAAGCGTCCCACCTGCCACCACCAGCCGCCGCCCGCGACGGCGGCCGCGAGGGCGCCCAGGGCCAGGAAGGGCCGGGCGCGGCGCAGGCGCGAGCGGGGCGCCGCCGCCACGGAAGCTTCGGTGGCGAGGAACGTGTCGGAGCGGATGGGGGTCTGGGCGTTCATTGCGACTGAACCGTTCAGTTCAGTAGCATAACTGCTCTCTTTTTCGTGTGCTGTCAAGGCCGGGTTGTACTAAACAGTTCAGTTGAAACCTCCGGTGATCCCTCGGAGGAGCCAGGACCGACCCTCATGCTCGACGCCGCAGTCGCCGTTCCGCCGCCACCGCCCGACGAGGCCATCCGCGGCCCCAAAGCCCGCGCCATCCTGGACGCGGCGGGTGAGTTGTTCCTGGGGCAAGGCTTCGCCGCCGTGAGCATGGACGCCGTGGCCCGCCAGGCCGGTGCGTCCAAAGCGACGCTCTATGCGCACTTCCCGAGCAAGGACGCGCTCTTCGCGGCGATGGTGGCGGAGCGGTGCGACCGCATGGCCGCGGAGGCGGCGGCGCTCGCGGGCCACGGGGACGACGGGCCGGAGGCCGCCCTGCGCCGCTTGTGCAGGACCGTGCTCGCCTTCCTGGTCGCGCCCGCCACCCTGGCCATCCAACGCATCGTGCAGGCGGAGGCGGGCCGGGTGCCGAGGCTGGCGGAGGCGTTCTTCGCCGCCGGCCCGGCCGCCGGACGCGACCGGCTCGCCGGGTGGATAGCGGAAGAGCAGCGGTCGGGGCGGCTGCGCGCCGACGCGGACCCATTCGAGGCGGCCGGGCACCTCGGCGCCTTGCTGCGCGGCGACCTTTGGCTGCGCGCCGGCCTCGGCGTGCCGCCGGCGCCGGACGTGGACGCGGTGGACCGGGCGGCGGCGGCGGCGGCTTCGGTGTTCCTGCGCGCCTACGGGGTGCCGGGGGAAGCGTCCGCCAGGGCCAATTGAGGTGGGATCATAGGGTGTTGCAGGCCCAACCCACAGCGGCAACCGCATCGGAGGGGAACCGCCGCCTGGGGCGGGAAGCCGACGTCACCAGAAGGGCCTGCTTCTTCGCCCTGACTTCTCCCAATCCTCGCGGCCGAGCGCCCACTCCACCTCTTGCCATCCTCGCGCCTGCATCCACTCCGGACCCGCACGGCGCGCGACGATCCTGGCGCCGAACCACCGGGCGAGCTTCTCCACGCGGTTGTTGCCGCTCGAGGTGTCGCCGATGATCGTGTCGAGCCCGAGGGTTCCGAAGCCGTACTCCAGCAATGCGGCCGCCGCATCCAGCGCGAGCCGGAAACGGCCCCACTCGGAGGGCGCCAGTTCGATGCCGAGAGCGGCGACGTTGTCGGTCGATTTGCGGAGCCCGGCGCACCCGCAAAGCAGGGCGTTCCGCCGGTCGAATATGCCGAACTGGAAGTTGGACCGAGGCTCGTCTCCCTGCCAAGCCAGGAACAGGTCGAATAGGTTCTCGGCTCTCCGCGCGTCATCGGGCTCGAAATCGTAGAGATGGAGGTAGCGCGGGTCATGCTGGTAGGAGATGAACGCGCTCCGGTCCGCTTCCTGGAAATCACGCAGCAGGAAACGGGGCAAGTCGATGAGCACAGGCCGCATGCCGCGGAGCTAGCAAGCTCGACAGAATGTCCGCAACGGGCGAATCCGGCGGCGTGGGCGAAGGCCTGTCCTGGCGACGCCGGCAACCGCGTGCAGGTCCGCAACACGCTCCGAACGTCACGGAGACGGTTGTCCGCGACGTCCGACGCCCCGGAAGTCGTTGGCCGCGGTCGGCTCTAGGGCTTGTTGGCCCCTGAACTTCTTGGAACTGGAGCCGCCGTGTCGCCGGTCGAAGGCACGGCGGCTCGTTTCACGCGTTATTTCGCCGCATCCCGTTGTGAATGCACCGGGAGCATCAGGTGCTCGTATGGCGTGCCTGGAAACATGACGTACGCCTGCGAAGGGTCGGGGTCCAAGGTCCTCGGGTAGATGCTCGCCATCTCCCGCGCCGCCGTGCCGACGATCATGACGTGCGGACCGGTCTGAACCCAGTGGCTCTTGTCGGTCGCGTGGGCGTCGTGATTGCTGGTCCCCGTGTCGCCCGCCAGCATGTAGATGAACCCGGTCTTGTTGGGCGGAGCCGCCTTCGCGCCGACCGCCATCATCCATTCCATGCCGTTCGCGTCGGCGCACACCGGCGTGCCGTCGGGGTTCACGCGGCAGGTGAACCCGTTGGAGCCGTTCTGTAGGGTTTTGGTGCTGCCGTCAGCCTGCATCATGACGATCGTCGCCGCGTTCACAATGGACGCCGGGGCCGCGGTCTTCGCCTTGGCGATGTATTCCGGCTCGGACTTGGGAACCTCCGAAGTTGGGAATTGAGCAGACGCGGTGGTGGCGAAGGCTACGGTGACTAGGCTAAGCGCGAACCAAGTAGGTGTCTGGTGACGTTTCATGGCTCACCTCCTGCAAGGCTCGACCGGCCCGCCCATTATATTCGCGGGCTTCAGGGGCTAACAGGCCTTAGCTCCCCACCTTCAGCGTGCTGGTCAGCCCCCGCAGGCACGCCAGGATTGAGAGCGGCGTGATCAGGCCCGTGCGCGGGTTCGCCTCGCTCGGCACGTTCTCGATGGTCATCGTGAGGCGCGCCGCCGCGGCTTCGACGCGGATGGTGTGGGTGTTGCGCGTCACGCCCGGGTCGGCCCAGATCTCGACGCGCGTGCGCTCCGGCCCGATCCCGGCCAGCGCCAGCGCGGCGGCGACGTTGACGTTGGCGGGGAAGCCGCGCGCCGCGTCGAAGGCGTTGCCGGCGAAGACGCGCGTGGCCTCCCGCACGCCGGACACGTCGATGCCGTTCTCTTCGAGGTAGGGCGCGCCGGCCAGGCCGCGCGGGGGCTTGCGCGTCTCGATGGAGACGCTCTCCACCTCGCCCTCCGCCGTGGCGCGCACCGCGTCGAGGCCGAGCAGGGCGCCGGTCGGCACCACGATGCGCGCGCCGGTCTGCCGCGCGCGTTCCACCAGATGCATCCGCGGCAGCAGCGCGCCGACGGAAGCGGGGACGAAGACACGGCCCCGCGCGATGGCGGCTTCGGCGATCTCCTCGAACACCGCGGCCGGCGCCGCCTCCACCACCACGTCGGCGCGCTCCGCCAGTTCGCGCAACGGGACCAAGGCCGGCGGGGAACGGAAGGCCGAGACCAGGCGCTCCGCCTTTGCTTGGTCGCGGGCGGCCACGGCGGCGAGCGAGAGCCCCTCCACGCCGGCGTCGAGGGCGCGGGCGAGGTGCGCGCCTATGGCGCCGAGCCCGCCGATCGCCACCGTCAGCACACGCGGCATCCGCCCCTCCCCCGACACATTTCGCCTGCAGGTTGGCACGTGCGCCGGGGACACGGAAGGCGGGCCAGCGGATCGGCTTCGGAACCATCCGCCCCACCCTGCATTATTGCAATGACTGGGACACTGTTTCCGGAACCCAGTGAAGGAGAACGCTTCATGGACAAGAGGATCGTGCTGAAGGGCGTTGCCGCCGCGGCGCTGCTCGTGACCGTCGCCGCCTGCGAGAGCCGCACGCGCGACGGCACCGCGAGCAACCCGCCCAGCACCGCGACGCAGCGCGCCTACGACAGCGCGACGGGCAGCCCGCGCACCCCGGCCGACGGCCGCGCCGGCAACCCGACCGGCACCGCCGCCGAGCGCGCCCTCGACCGCGCCGCCGGCACCAACGTCTCCGGCGCCTACCCGGCGCAGCGGGACGGCACGCGCGAGAACCCGCCCGGCACCGCCGCCACCCGCGCCTACGACCGCGCGACCGGCTCCAACACCACCGGCGCCTACCCGGGCCAGCGCCGCTAGACCCGTTTCAGCCTGACTGTGGTCAGGCCGAACCGCGTCCAGGGTTTGCTGGACCGGCGATTCACGCCCTGGGTGCTCCCACCCAGGGCGACGGCGGTCTAAGCGGCGGCCGGCCGCGGCCCGGCGGTGGTCACACCACCGGGCTGCGGCCCCCGTCCACGTTGATGGCGGTGCCCGTGACGTAGCCGCCGTACTGGCTGCACAGGTAGAGCGCGAGGCCCGCGAACTCCTCCGGCTTGCCGAGGCGCCCGACGGGCACCGGCTTGCCCATTTCTTCCTTCCATTCGTCCCAGGTGATGTTGCGCTTGTCCGTGGCGTGGCGGCGGACCCACTGGTCGCTCTCGATCACGCCGACCAGCAGCGCGTTCACCAGCACGTTGTCCTTGGCGCCCTCGTTGGCGAGCACCTTGGTCAGCGCCATGCCCGCGGCGCGCGACACGGCCGTTGGCGCGCCCTCCCCCGGCGGCGCCTTGGCGCCGATGTTGAGCACGTTGATGACCCGCCCCCAGCGGCGCGCCCGCATCCCCGGCATCGCCAGGCGGCAGAGGCGGATGGCGGCGAAGAGCTTCAGGTCCAGGTCCGATTGCCACAGCGCGTCCGTGATCTCGGCGAAGGGCCCGCGCTGGCTGGTGCCGGCGTTGTTGACCAGGATGTCCACCCGCCCGAACGCCGCTTCCGCCTCACGGAAGGCGCGCTCGCACCCTTCGGCGGTGGAGACGTCGGCGGCGATCGCGGCCACTTCGGCGCCGGGCGCGGTGGCCCGCAGTTCCGCTTCCGCCTTCGCCAAAGCTTCCGCCCCTCGGGCGACCAAAGCCACCTTGCCGCCCGCGCCGGCGAAGGCGCGGCCCATCGCCAAGCCCAAGCCCTTGGACCCTCCGGTTATCAGCGCGGCGCGGCCCTCGACGGATAGCTGCATGAATCGGCGTCCCCCTTTGAACGGTTTCGGGGGCGATCCTGCCGCCGGGTTCATCAGGGGGAAAGGGTGGGGCGACCTACGGGGCTCGAACCCGTGACATTCGGCACCACAAGCCGACGCTCTACCAACTGAGCTAAGGCCGCCACACGACGGCCGCGGTTGGCCCCGCGGCCCGGCCGGGAAATACGACTAGCCGGCCGCCGCCGTCAACATTCGGCCGCTGCGCCGCGCCTCGATCCAGCCGCGCATCCGCCCCAGCGCCGCCCGGAGCACCTCGTCGCCCTTGCAGAAGGCGAAGCGGGCGTAGTGGTTGGGCGCGGTGGCGGGGTCGGCGTAGAAGGCGGTGACGGGGATGGCGGTGACGCCGGCCTCCTCCGTCAGCGCCCGGCAGAAGGCCACGTCGTCGCCCGTGAAGCCGATCGGCCGGAAGTCGGCGGTGACGAAGTAGGAGCCCTGGGTCGGCAGCACGCCGAAGCCGAGTTCGGCCAGCCCGGCCGCGAGCAGGTCGCGCTTGGCCCCCAACGCCTCCGAGATGCCGGCGAAGTAGGCGTCGTCCTTCATCAGCCCGACCGCCACGCCGCGCTGGAGGTTGGGCGGCGTGGTGAAGGTGAGGTTCTGGTGCGCCTTGGCGACGTTGGGCGCCAAGCTGCGGTCGCAGGTGACGTAGCCGACCTTCCAGCCGGTGAGGCTGAAGGTCTTGCCGGCGCTGCCGATCCGCATGCAGCGCTCCCGCATCCCGGGCAGGGTCATCAGGGGGATGTGGCGCCAGCCGTCGAAGGTCAGGTGTTCGTACACCTCGTCGCAGACCGCGTAACAGTCATGCCGGGCGACGAGGTCGGCGAGGAAGGCCAGCTCGGCGGCGGTGAACACCTTGCCGGTCGGGTTCATCGGCGAGTTCAGCAGCACGGCCTTGGTGCGCGGCCCGAAGGCGGCGGCGAGTTCGGCGCGCGGCAGCTCCCACTTCGGCGGCTGGAGGCGGACCAGCTTCGGCACCGCGCCGAGCAGCTTCACCACCGGCAGGTAGGTGTCGTAGAGCGGCTCGATCAGCGCGCACTCGTCGCCCGGGTCCAGCACCGCCATGAGGCAGGCGGTGACGGCCTCCGTGGCGCCGGAGGTGACCACCACCTCGGCGTCCGGGTCGGCCTCGATGCCGTAGAACCGGCGGTTGTGGTGGGCGACCGCCCGGCGCAGCTCGGGGACGCCGGGCATGGGCGGGTACTGGTTGCGGCCGTCGAGCAGGGCGTCCGCCGCGGCGCGCACCACGTCCTCCGGCCCGTCGTGATCCGGGAAGCCCTGGCCGAGGTTGATGGCGCCGTGCTTCTGGGCGAGCGCGCTCATCACCGTGAAGACGGTGGTGCCGATGCCCGAAAGCAGGGTGTTCTGGGGCTTCATTCCGACCGGGCGCTCCGGAAATCGTTACGGCGGTAGCGAACCGGTATAATGGAGGCGCGAGCCGCCCCCGGCAACCGCGGAGAGCGACCGGGCCTGCCGCTTCCGTGCGCAGCCCGCCGCCTGAATGGGCAATCCCTGTCGCGGGCGGGGCTGTTTTCTGCGGGGGCCGGATTGAGGGCCGGCGCGCCGCGTGCGAAACACACGCCGCCGCAACCGCCCCGGCGCACCGGGCGGCGGGCGGCGCAGGACGCGGATCGTCGCGCTGCAGGGCGAAGCGGGACCGATGAAGAAGATCGAGGCCATCATCAAGCCCTTCAAGCTCGACGAGGTGAAGGACGCCCTGCACGAGATCGGGCTCCAGGGCCTCACCGTGGTCGAGGCCAAGGGCTTCGGCCGCCAGAAAGGCCACACGGAGCTGTACCGGGGCGCCGAGTACGTCGTGGACTTCCTGCCCAAGGTGAAGGTCGAGCTGGTGGTCGCCGACGACCTGGTGGACCGCGCCATCGAGGCGATCCAGCAGGCGGCGCGAACGGGGCGCATCGGCGACGGCAAGATCTTCGTCACCGACGTCCACGACGTCATCCGCATCCGCACCGGCGAGCGGGGCGAGGACGCGGTGTAGCAGGGCACGCGCGCGCGCCGGCCGGGGCCGGCGGGAGGAAGGCCCGTCCCGGGCGGGCCCAGTCATGCCCCGGGGCAACCAGAACAGGGACACGGAACAGAAGGCATGGCGCAGGATCAGGGGAACGCGGTCTCCAAGGTCATGGAGATGATCAAGGAGCACAGCGTCGAGTACGTGGACTTCCGCTTCACGGACCCGCGCGGCAAGTGGCAGCACACGGCTCAGCACGTCTCCACGGTGGACGAGGAGATGTTCGCGGACGGCGTCATGTTCGACGGCTCCTCCATCGCCGGCTGGAAGGCGATCAACGAGAGCGACATGATCCTGATGCCGGACGCCGAGTCGGCCTGCATGGACCCCTTCGCGGCCAAGCCGCAGCTCATCCTGTTCTGCGACATCATCGAGCCCTCGACCGGCCAGATGTACTCGCGCGACCCGCGCTCCACCGCCAAGCGCGCCGAGGCCTACCTGAAGAGCACCGGCATCGGCGACACCGCCTTTTTCGGCCCCGAGGCCGAGTTCTTCATCTTCGACAGCGTCAAGTTCGGCGTCGGCGGCAACTACGCCACCTACCAGCTCGAGAGCGTCGAAGGCCCAGGCGCCAACCTCAAGGACTACCCCGAGGGCAACATGGGCCACCGGCCCGTGGTGAAGGGCGGCTACTTCCCCGTGCCCCCGGTGGACAGCGAGCAGGACCTGCGCGCCGAGATGCTCTCCACCATGGGCGAGATGGGCGTGGTCATCGAGAAGCACCACCACGAGGTGGCGCAGTCGCAGCACGAGCTGGGCACCAAGTTCGGCCCGCTGGTGCGGCAGGCCGACCACATGCAGATCTACAAGTACTGCATCCACAACGTGGCCCACAGCTACGGCAAGACCGCGACCTTCATGCCCAAGCCGGTCTACGGCGACAACGGCTCGGGGATGCACGTCCACCAGTCCATCTGGAAGGACGGCAAGCCGCTCTTCGCCGGCAACGGCTACGCCGACCTGAGCGAGTCGGCGCTTTACTACATCGGCGGCATCATCAAGCACGCCAAGGCGCTGAACGCCTTCACCAACCCCTCGACAAACTCCTACAAGCGCCTGATCCCGGGCTTCGAGGCGCCGGTGCTGCTGGCCTACTCGGCCCGCAACCGCTCCGCCTCCTGCCGCATCCCCTACGCGACGAACCCGAAGGCCAAGCGCGTCGAGGTGCGCTTCCCCGACCCGGCGGCGAACCCCTATCTCGCCTTCGCGGCGATGCTGATGGCCGGCCTCGACGGCATCAAGAACCGCATCCACCCCGGCGAGGCGATGGACAAGGACCTCTACGACCTGCCGCCGGAGGAGCTGAAGGGCATCCCGACGGTCTGCGGCTCGCTCCGCGAGGCCCTGCAATCCTTGGAGGCCGACCACGAGTTCCTGCTGGCCGGCGACGTGTTCACCCAGGACCAGATCGAGAGCTACATCGAGCTGAAGTGGGGCGAGGTGTACCGGTTCGAGCACACGCCCCACCCGGTCGAGTTCGAGATGTACTACTCGGTCTGACGTCTCGGCCCGCGATCGTCCCTGGGTGGAGCCGCCCGGGACGTGAGTGGCCGGGCCGACAACCGCTGAGGCCCGCTCCGAACCGCCCGCAGCCGAGCCGGAGCGGACCTAGCGGCGGACGCGACGCGACAATGAGCCCCGCCGGCTGCTGCCGGCGGGGTTTTCCCGTCCCGGGCGGGACGCTGGGATCTCGCGCGGTTGCTGCGGCGTGGCCTACGCCGGCGCGCCGAGGCGCTTGTACGTGAACCGGCACTTAACTTAAGGTTGATAAACCAGACAGGGAACCGCTTCGGCAGCCCGCCCAACACTTTTGTTGCAATTGCAGTTCGTTCCGTCTACTTTTCGTTGATTGGAAAACGACGGGTGGGCTGCATGTGGTTCACTGGAAGGGCGAAGGCACACGCCATCACCCCCGGCCGGCCCCCGCCGCCCGGCCGGGCGGCGGGCCGTATGGCCATCGCGCCGCCGCGACGGGTCCGGCGCGCCGCCATGCGTGCGCTGCGCTGCAAGCGCGGCGTCTACACCCTCGAATTCGCCGGGGTGGCCTCCGTCCTCATGGTGCTTGTGTTCGGCGGCCTGGAGATGGTGTGGCACGGCCTCACCTCGGTCGCGGTCGAGAACGCCCTGCTGCAAGCGACCCGCGCCGCTTCGTTGGGCTGTCGGCAATCCGACGGGACGCGGGCCGGGCAGGCCGGCATGAACGAGATCATGAAAGCCGCCCGCATAGGCGGTGGCGCCGACGCCGCCGGCATCGGCGGCCTCCTCAGCGGCAGCAGCCTCGCCCTGAGCGCGCTCTCCTTCAACAGCTTGGCAGCCGCGAATGCCGACGCCGCGCAGAACGGCACGCGAACTGGCAGTGCCAGCGGCACCGGCGCCGGCGGCCAGATCGTGGAATACAAGCTGACCTACGACCCGCCCTTGATATTCATCCCCAAACAGTTCCGCCCCCGCACGACCTACGCCCACGGCGGCACCATCACCATCAAAAACGAACCCTTCAGCAATGGCGGCACCGGTGCGCAACGTTGCTCGTGACCGCCGCGGCGTGGCCGCGCTCGAGTTCGCCATCGTCCTGCCGGTCCTGTTGCTGCTGCTCGTCGGGTTCCTGGACGTGGCCTACCTCGCGCGCGGCTACCTCCGCGCGCAAACCGCGGCGACGCAGGTCGGCCAGATCATCTCCCAATGCACGTCGGTTTCCAGCGCCGACGACGCCGTGATCGCCAAATTCGCCGAACGCACGCTCGGACCTTTCCGGAAGCCCGGGAAGCAATGGGCGGTCGTCGTCACGGCCATCGGCGTCAACGCCGCGAACCAGCCCGAGCGGTGGTGGGTGATGGACAACCGCGGCACGAACGCCGGCGCCTTCGCCACGGACGGCATCAGCCTGCCGGCCAACTTCGCCCTCAGGGCAGGCGAGGCGATGTTCCGCACCGAGGTGTTCATCCAACTCGACTCCATGCTCTTCAGCAAGGCCAACAGCCTGCTCGTGGAAAAGATCGGGCTCAGCAAGATCAACTCGATCACCACCGTGACCAGCTCGCTGCTGCACACGAGCCGCGCGCCGGACACGAGCAAGCTGAAGACGAAGACGTCAGCAACGGGAGCTTGCCTATCATGACGAAGCTCGTACCAACCGCGACGAAGCGCGCCGTGGACAAGCGCGGGTCGGTCCCGATGTTCGTCTGCGCCTTGATACCGGCCATAGCCTTCATGGGCGCCTTCACCGTGCGGGCCGCCAACAACTGGGTCGTCCAGGCGCGCCTGCAATCGGCCCTCGACGCCGGCGCCCTCGCCGCGGCGCGCGACATCAACCGCCTTCAGCACGGGACCGCGGCGGAGAAGCAGGCGGCCCTGGACCGGATCAAGGCCCTCGTCGCGGGCATCTACAACGACAGCTCGGGCAATTCCACCACGTTGAGCGCGAGCAACGTCTCTGTCAGCGTGAACGGCGACAAGGTGAACCTGTCGGGGTCGGTGGACACGACCAAACCGGCGACCGGCGGGTCGATGACCATCGTCAAGACCTCGGGCGCCACCAGGAGCAACAGCGGCCTCGAAATGGCGCTGGTCTTCGACATCACGCTGTCCATGACGGCCACGGACGCCGGCGGCGGCAAGACCCGCATCGACGCCGCGCGCGACGCGGCCAGGCTTCTCCTCGAGATCCTTTACGACGACTTGCCGAAGAACAAGGACGGTACGCCCAACGCGGACAACAAGAAGTACCTGGAGAACCTGTTCATCTCCGTCGTCCCTTTTGCCACGGCGGTGAACTACGGCAAGCAAAACGAGGAAGCCTTCCTCGGCGCCACCCGAACCGGCGAAGTCTATGGCAGGTCCTGGTCGGGCACGGACACAAACTGGGGCGGCTGCGTCGAGATGCGGGACATATCCCTGCTCGACGCGGCCCCAACGGGCGGCGCCAGGCTCAATCGGTTCTTCGCCCCCAGCAGCTACGACGCCACGAAGAAGTACGTCGCCGGTCGGCCGACGAACGACACGAACTTCGCTTGCAGGCTCGAAGCCGCTTACCAAGACGCTTGGTACCTCGCGGACACCAAGCGGCGCACCCCGGCCAGCTACCACAACGTGTGCATGGGCCACAACGACTGGACGGCGCCGGAGGCCGTGTTCAGCCAAAAGCAGAACACCTTGCTGAAGAGGATGGTGAACTGGTCGTCCCACGTGTCGGCCGGCATAGATCCTTGGGCGGTGGCGCACGGGCCCAACATGATGTGCCCGACCGAGTCCACGCACCGGGTCTTGCCGCTCACGCGGGACCGCGCCACGGTCGAAGCGCGCATCGCCAACATGACGTTGAAAAAGCTTCCCTTCAGCGCCGGCACGAACATCGCGCCGGGGCTCCAAGCCGGATGGTTCACCTTGAGCCAGCACTGGCGCAAGCAGGACGTCGTGGGCGGCTTCCCCGGGTGGAAGAGCGAGGAGCCGGTGACCACGACGGACACGCGCCCGGACCTCCCGGCGCTGCCGTTGGATTACCACCTGCCGAACAGGCAGAAAGTTCTGATCCTCCTGACCGACGGCGACAACGACTGGTTCAGTGCGCGCGACTTCCAGACCGACGACTCGGGCACGAGCAACGTGAATGAGAGCTTGCAGCTGGTCCGGCCCGAGAGCGTCAGCAGCCGGCCTGAGGGGTTCTACGGCTCCTACGGCTACATCCGCGACCAACTGGGCGCTACCACGCTGTCGGCGGCCGAGACCGCCATCAACGCCAGGACCTTGGAGCTGTGCCAGAAGATCAGGACCAGAAAGCCCAAGGTAAAGGCGACGGATCCGGAGGGGCCCGAGCAGATCACCGTCTACACTATCCGTTTCGGCCCCTCCGAGGGCAGCACCGCTGCGGTGCAGATGATGACGAACTGCGCCAGCAAGAACAGCAAAGGCGAGGCGCTGTACTACCACGCGCCCAACGAGACCAAGCTGCGGGAGGTCTTCACCGCGATCGGCGGCGAGCTGTCGAAACTGCGGCTCTCGCAGTAGCGCCCCGCGGCGCCCTCAAGGCGCCGCGAACCGCGCGAACTCTCGCGCCAGCGCCTCGTAGATCGGCCGCTTGAACCCCACCGCGAGCGCCGGCAGCTCCTCCAGCCGCGCCCAGCGCCAAGCGTCGAACTCCGGGTGCGGGTCGAGGTCCAGCCGGATGTCGGAGTCCTCGCCCAAGAAGCGCAGCGCGAACCAGCGCTGCCGCTGCCCGCGGTAGCGCCCGCCCAGCGCCCGGCCCAGCAACTCCGGCGGCAGGTCGTAGGAGAGCCACTCGGGGTGCTCCGCCAGGATGGCGGCCTTGGCGGTGCCGACCTCCTCCTCCAGTTCGCGGAACACCGCCACCCGCGGGTCTTCGCCCGGGTCCATGCCCCCTTGCGGCAACTGCCACCCGCCCGCCGCGCCTTCGGCGTTCGGCAGGTCGGCCCGGCGGGCCACCAGCACCAAGCCGCCGCGGCTGAACAGCACCGCGCCGACGTTGTCGCGGTAAGGCAGCCCCGTGCCGCCGGGCGCGCTCACTGCGCGGCCCGCGCCCGCGGCGCCGCCGGCTGCGCCGAGGCCTCATCGGCCGACGGGCGCCGGATCATGGCCGAGACCGGCGCCAGCGCCAGCCCCCGCTCCTCCACGCCGCCGGCCCAGGCCGCGATGCGGTCCACCAGCACCGGCGAGGCCTCGCCGGCGTAGCCCAGCGCGCCCGCCGTGCCACGCTCGCGCGCCAGGCGCTCCAGCGCTTCCAGCTTGCGCTCGATTTCGCCGCGCGTCGCCGGCTCGTCCACCACGATGTCCACCGACCGGCCCCAGGCCCGCTCGGGCGGCCGGGCGCCGGGGCGCGGGTCCACGTAGAGCAGCCCGCGCGCGCGCAGCGCCTCCTGCACCGGGTGGAGGATTTCCGGGAACTCGGCGAAGCGCTCGCCCCGCATCGGCCCCAGCGCGCCGACCGCGCCGACGTAGCCGCCGAAGCGCGACAGCGCCCATTCGAGGCGGTCGCGGTTCTCGGCCGGCGACAGGCGGGTCAGCAAGGCGCGGTTGCCGGCGTTGTTGAGCGTCGGGTGCCCCGCGGGCTCCAGCGGCAGCGCCACCAGCATCTCGCCGCCCTTGGCCCGCACCTGCTCCAGCAGGAAGTCGACGCGCGCCGCGTAGGGGCTGAAGGCCAGCGTCACGGCGGGCGGGAGGCGGCGGATCGCCTCCTCCGTCACCGCCGCGTTCGCGCCGAGCCCGCCCACCACCAGCCCGACCCGCGGTCGGGTGTCGGCGCGGTCGAAGGGGTGGCCGTAGGCGCGGATCGGCGTGCGGCCGTCGGGGCCGACGCGCGGCAACGGCCCGTGCGGCCCCGCTTCCTGCAACGCCGGCTCCACCGCGCCGCCAGGCGAGCGTCCCCCCGTTCCCGTCCTGGGCGCGGGCGGCGCGGCGGCCGGAAGAGGCCCGGCCGCTGCTTCCGCCGGCGGCGACTCGGGCGCCGCGCCCACGGCGGGCGGCGCCGGTTCGGCGGGAAAGACGGCCGCCGCGGCGGCGTGACGCTCAGGCTGCGGCGGGCCGAGCCAGGTGAGCACCCCGGCCGTCCCGCCCGCCGCGCCGGCGGCGCAGCGCCAGAAGGCGCCCAACGCGGCCCAGCCCCGCAGCGGCCAAGCGTCGGCGAAGCGCGACGCCGCGGCCCGCACCCGGCCGACCACCGCCC
>NZ_BAAAFZ010000065.1:0-7485 GCF_039523795.1 Craurococcus roseus
GGCGCCGCCACCGGCGCGGCGCTGGACGGCCGGCGCGAGCGGCAGGACCGGGAAGCGGCGCGGTGACGCTCCGCCCCGACGTGCTGGCCGCCATCCTGGCGATGGCCGTGGCGACGTTCCTCTGCCGTGCCGGCGGCTACGCCGTGCTGCGCGTGGTCCGGCCGCCGCGCTTCGTGCAGGCGATGCTCAACCACCTGCCCGGCGCCATCTTCATCGCCTTCCTCGTCCCGGCCTTGGCCGGCGGGGGCTGGACCGCCTGGGCGGCGGCGGCGGCCACGGTCGCGGCGCAGATCGCCTTCCGCCGCATCGCGGTCTCCATCGCCGCGGGCGTCCTGTCGCTTTGGCTCCTCCGGGCCGCGACGGCCGGCGCCGCTTGAGGACGGGCCGCGACGCAGAACTCGGAGCGGGGAACGAAAAAAGTATGCCGCGCCTATGGGCCGGGATCGGCGAAGGCGGGCAAGGAAGCAGGCGCCGCCTCCCCCACCCGGCCTCAACCGAAGGGCAGCTTCAGCCCCGGTTCGTCCCACGCCATCGCCGCGAGCTTCCCCGTGGTCGAAAGGGTCACGAACGCCGTGCGCATCCCCTCGCCGCCGAAGCAGATGTTGGTCGGCATCCGCTCCGGCATGGGCGCCACGCGCAGGATCTCGCCGCGCGGCGACACGGCGGTGATCTCGCCCGACACCAGGGTCGCCACGCAGACGTTGCCCGCCGCCGTCACCGCCAAGCTGTCCAGCCGCCGGTAGCCGGGGAACTGGCACAGCACCCGCCCGCCGTTGGTGCTCGGCCAGGGCTCCTTCCTGAGCCGCCCCGGCTCCTCCACGTCCCAGGCCCAGAGCCGGCCCGTCTCGGTCTCCGCCACGTAGAGCACCGCGCCGTCGGGCGAGAGGCCGATGCCATTGGCGCCGCCGAAGACCGGGTAGGCCACCTCCACGATGCGCGAGCCGTCCGCCTCCGCCCAGTAGACGCCGCCGTGGTCGCGGTCGCGCCGGCGCACCTTGCCGAGGTCGGTGAACCAGAAGCCCCGGCGCGGGTCGAACACGATGTCGTTCGGGCCCTTCAGCGGGTTGTCGCCGCACCGGTCGTACAGCCGCTCCACCGCGCCGGTGGCCGGGTCGATGACCTCGATGCGCCCGCCGGAGTAGTCCGCCCCCTGCCCCAGCGGCCGGAGCATCCCCGCCTCCTCGTGCCAGGCGAAGCCGCCGTTGTTGCAGCAGAAGATCCGCCCGTCCGGCCCGAAAGCGATGCCGTTCGGGCCGCCGCCAGGCGTGGAAACGACGGTTTTGGTCCCGTCCGGCGCCACGCGGGTCAGGCGTCCGGCGGCGATCTCGACCAGGAGGACGCCGCCGTCGGGCAAGGCCACCGGCCCTTCCGGGAAACGGAGTCCGTCCGCCAGCACCCGCACGCCAGGCTCGCCCATGCCGCCCTCCTCCCCGTCGCGCGGGGATGATGCGGCCGGCTCACCGGCGGCGCCAGAGTTCCACGACGCCTTCGGTCCCCTGCACGGAGCCGGCTTCCTGGTAGCCTTGCTCGAGCGCCGCCTCGATCGCGTGCTGCGCGCTCCGCCGCACCTTGCGCCAGTGCGGCTGGGAAATGACCAGCAGGTAGGGCCGGCTGGCCAGCACGCGCGCCAGCTCGGCGTCGCTTTCCTGCCCCATGGCCCCCCCGTAGTCGCCCGCGAGCTGCTGCCAAAGCGGCATGCGCGTCGGCAGCGGCAGGTCGGCGAGGAAGTAGATGATCGGCTCGTAATTGACCACGAACGCGGTTTCGCCCGGCGGCACCAACCGGGAAACGGCCTCGGCCGCCGCGCGCGGCGGGTCCGGCAGGCGCAGCCCCACGCCGCGCCGGCCGAGGAGGGCCAGATGGTCCAGAACGGGCATGGAGGCGATGATGGCCACCACCCCGAGGAGCGCGACGCCGGGCCGGCGCGGCGCCATGCGGACCACCACCTCGCGCAGGCCGAGCGCGGCCGCGATGGAAAGCGGCGGCACCCACAGCAAGAAGTAGTGCGCGTAGAATTTGCCGGGCAGCACGATGCCGAGGGTGGCGCCGGCGAACCACAGCATGGTCGCCGCGACCAGCACGGCGTGCAGGTCCACGCGGCGGTGGCGGCGCAGCGCCAGGGCGGCGGCCGCGGCCGCGATCAGCAGCCACGCCATCTGCAACAGGCTGGCCAGGACGATCCGCAGCACCACCATGGCGTTCACGTCCGCGTCCTTCGCCACGTACAGCAGCGGGGCCACGAAGTTGGCGTGGAGGAACGCCGGGAGGTCCCCGCGCAGGGAGTACACCAGGGCCGTCGCCGCGGTGGGGAGCGCGCAGCCGGCGGCGAAGGCCAAGGCCCTCGGGAAGACGCCGGGCACGGGCATCCCGCCCTTCGAGACGGCCAGCGCCGTCAGGCCGAGGAAGGCCATGCAGGCTTCCGGCGCCGCCACCTGCTTGATCCAGAGGGCCACGCCGAAGCACAGGCCGATGGAGCCGAACCTGCCCGGCCCGGGCACCCGGCGCTCCTCCAGCAGGTCGCGCGCCGCGACCATGGCCAGGGCGAAGCCGGCGGTGACGAAGGGCGCGAACAGGATCTCCGTGTTGGTGGCGAGGCCGCCCGGGAGGACGCTGTGCGCCACGTAGAGGAGGCCGGCGGCGAGGCCGGTGGCGCGCCCGCACCGGGCCAGGACGGTGATGCGGAACAGCAGGAACCCCGTCGCCGCGACGAACAGCGCCCCCAGCAGCCGGACCGACGCGATGCTCTCGCCGAACGCCAGGAGGCCGGCGGCGATGATCGCGGGCGCGCCCACCGGGTGCATGTCCCACACCGCGACGTAGGGCCAGCCGCCGCGGAGCCATTCCCGCGCTTGCAGGAGGTACAGGCTCTCGTCGGGGTCGAGCACCGATGGGATGAAGCCGAAGCCGCGCGCCAAGAGGGCGGCCAGCACCATCCAGCCGGCACAGGCGGCGTCGGTGAGGGCCCAGGACAAGCGGGTGGGATGGTCGCCCGAGCCGGCCAGGGCGGAGGCGCGCGGAGGCGCGACGGCTTCTCGTCCGGCTTTCGACACCTGCACGCGCTTCCGCCCCGTCAAATTCGCCGCCAGGGGCCGCTGTGCCTACGCACCGGCCCGGCGCATGGGAGCTTTACCGCCCTTTGCGGCCGTTGGCTGCCGGCGCCTTCACGAGTTTCAAGATTCCCACGTAAAAGCTTCGGTGAGGTTTGCTCAAAACTCGCAACAAAGTCTCATTTCAATTGCCATATTTCAACCGGTCCGCGCTCTTCGGCCACGGTGTCCGCCAAAACGTAGTCCGCCCGCAAAGCCGCCGTCACCGTGCTGGCCGCCCTCGGCCGCAACTGCGGCCACCAGCCACGATCCACCACCACCAACCGCGGCCGGCTAGCCAGGACCCGTGACAGTTCCGCGTCCGTGTCGATGTCCGACACCTCCTCGAAGTCCCCGCTGAGGTGGGCGGGGAAGACGAAGCGGGTGGGCAACGCGGCCTTCGCCAGGAAGTAAACCACCGGGTGGTAGTTCACGATGAAGATCGGGTCGCCCGGGTCGGAGCGGAGTTCCACCGCCTCCGCCACCTCTTCCACGGGGTCGGGCTGCCAGATGCCGATGCCACGGTCGAGGCGGGGCGCCGCGTCGCTCCGCCACGCGTCCGCGGCGGTCACGCCGATGACGCCGGCGAAGGCCGCCGCCGCCAGCCGCGGCCGCGCCATCCGCGCCAAGCCCGCCGCGCCCAGCGCGCCCAGCACCGCCAGGGCGGGCAACCAGATCAGGAAGTAGTGCTGGTAGAAGTAGCCCGGCGCCGCGATGGCGAGCGTCCCCACCGCGAACCAAAGCAGCCCGACGCGCACCAGCAGCGTTTCCGGCGCCGCGGCGGCGGCGGCGCCCGGNNNCGCCGCCGCCGCGGCCCCGGAGCGCCGCCCCGATGCCGGCCAGAAGCATGAGCCAGAGCAGCGTGGCGACTGCGGCGGAGATGGGCTGCAAGGCCTCCCAAGGGCCGAGCCGCCCGAGCGAATAGCGAAACGGCGCGACGAAGAGGCTGTCCACGAACACGTCCAGCCCGCCGCGCAACCAATAGGCCAAGGCGAACAGCGCGGTGGGCAGCCCGCACAGGGCCGCGTAGGCGGCCGCCATGCCGAAGAACCGTCGCACCGGCAGGCTCCGCCGCCAAAGCGCGGGGAAGGCCAGCAGGGCGAAGGCGAGGCACCCTTCCAGCGCCACCACCTGCTTGATGGCGATCGCCGCGCCGATCAGGAGTCCCATGGCGCAGAGCTCGCGCCAGCGCGGCGCCCCTCCTTCCCGCACCGCGCGCGCCGCCGCGCCGGTCGCCAGCGCCATGGCCCCGGCCACGAAAGGGGCGAACAGGATCTCCGTGTTGGTGGCGAGGCCCCGGAGTTGCACCGTTTCCGCGATGTAGAGGAGGCCGGCGCCGACCCCGAGGCCCCGCCCGCCGCCGGCCGCCCGCACCAGCCCGTACAGGGCCCAACCCGTGGCGGCGGCGCACAGGACGCCGAGCAGCCGCACGGCGCCGACGCTTTCGCCGAAGGCCAAGAGGCTCAAGGCGATCATCGCCGGGCCGCCGACCGGGTGCATGTCCCACACCGAGATCAAGGGCCAGTCGCCGCGCAGCCAAGCCTGCGCCTGGACCAGGTAAAGCCCCTCGTCGGTGTCGATCACCGCTTGCAGGAGGCCCATGGCCCGGAACGCCAAGGAGGCCAGCAGCATCGCGGCCGGCACCGCCAAGGCCGCCGCGACCCGCCGCAACCGCGAAGGGGCGCGCGGCCACGGCCCGTCTGCGGGCGTCGCGGCGCCCGTCGCCGCCCCGACCGTCGGCGGGTGGCCGGCGGCGGCTTGGCGGGGCGCCGGGTGGTCGGCGATACGGGTGGTGACGTTCATGCTTTCCCACGGGGTCGCTGCCGGGCGCGGTCCGGCAAATGCCGCTCCCGACCCGGCGCCGCGGCGAGGGCGGCACGCCCGCGCGATGGGCGCTGCCGGCCGCGGCCTTGACGGGCCGCACGGCTTGGCCCGAGCGTCCGGCGATGGTCAACCCGCCCCCCGCCGACCGCCCTGCCCCCACCGGCATCGACCCGGTGACGCTGGCGGTGCTCGACAACCGGCTGCGGGCCATCGTGGAGGAGATGGGCGAGGCGATGCTGCGCTCGTCCTACTCCCAGATTCTCAACTCCTCCCGCGACTTCTCCATCGCGCTCTGCGACGCGGGGTGCCGGCTGGTGGCGCAGGCGGACCACATCCCGGTCCATGTCGGAGCCATGCCCTGGGCGGCGCGCGCGGTGGCCGACGCCTTCCCCGACGCGCGGGAGGGCGACACCTTCCTGCTCAACGACCCCTACCACGGCGGCAGCCACCTGCCCGACCTCACCATCCTCGTCCCCGTGTTCGCGGAGGGCGCGCTGCGCTTCTGGTCGGTGGTGCGGGCGCACCAGAGCGACATCGGCGGCGCCACCCACGGCGGCTACAACCCCGGCGCCACCGAGATCTGGCAGGAAGGCCTGCGCGTGCCGCCGATCCGCCTCGGCGAGGACGGCGGGCTGCGCGAGGACCTCCTGCGGATGCTGGCGGCCAACACCCGCATACCGCGCGACTTCCGTGGCGATCTCATGGCGATGGTCGGCGCCGCCCGCCTCGGCCGCGAACGCCTGTCGCCGTTGCTCGCGAAGCACAGCGCGGCGCGGCTGGACGCCGCGGTCGCCGCCATCCTCGACCTGTCGGAGCGCCACGCGCGGCGGATCGTGTCAACCTGGCCTGACGGGACCTGGAAGGGCGAGGCCTTCCTCGACGACGACGGCTTCGGGCGCGAGGACATCGCCATCCGCGCCACCGTGACCAAGCGCGGCGACGCGCTGAGGGTGGACCTGTCGGAGAGCGACGAGCAGGCGACGGGCTTCGTCAACTCCTCCTTCCCCAACATGCGCAGCGCCGTGTGCATGGCCTTCGCCTACCTGCTCGACCCGGAGGTGGCGAAGAACGACGGCGCTTTCCGCCCGCTGGAGGTGGTGGCGCGCGAGGGCACGATCGTGTGGGCGCGGGAGGGCGCGCCGGTGACGATGTGCACCTCCCACCCCTCCAACGAGATCGTGGAGGCGATCACCCGCGCCATGCAGCACTGCTGCCCCGAGCGCGCCACCGGCGGCTGGGGACGCCGCTTCCGCGTGGCGCTCCAGGGCCGCGACAAGCGCCGCCCGGGCCGCCCCTTCGTGTGGCACCTGTTCCACGCCCGCCCCGGCGGCGGCGGCAGTTCCGGGGGCGACGGCTGGTCCACCGCCGGCGAATGGCACTCCGCCGGCGGGTTGAAGTTCGGCAGCGTCGAAATGGCCGAGGCGCGCTTCCCCTTGCTGTTCGAGCGCCACGAATTCCTCCCCGGCTCGGCCGGCGACGGCAAGCACCGCGGCGGCTTCGGCGGCGACCTTTCCCTCCTGGTCGAGAGCGACGGCCTGTGCCGCGCCAACACCGCCGGCGACGGCGCCCGGCACGGCGCCGCGGGCATGGTCGGCGGGCAGGACGGCGCGCCGCACGACTACCGCCTCCGGCGCGCGGACGGCGAGGAGCGCAAGCTCCGCACCAAGGAGGTCGGCATCGCCGTGGAGCCCGGCGACCGCCTGCTGGTGCGCTCGGGCGGCGGCGGCGGTTGGGGCGACCCGGCGCAACGCGACCCGGAAGCGCGCGAGCGCGACCGGCGGGAGGGCATGGCGTGAGCGAGTACCGCATCGGCGTGGACGTCGGCGGCACCTTCACGGACGTGGTCGGCATCGCCGCCGACGGCACGGAAACGCTCGCCAAGGCCCCCAGCACGCCGCAAGACCAGAGCGAGGGCGTGCTCGCCGGCTTGGAGAACCTGGCGGCCGCGCTCGACCTCCCGCTCGCGGAGCTGCTCGGCCGCACCGCGCGCATCGTCCACGGCACCACCGTCGCCACCAACGCGCTCTTGGAGCGCCGCGGCGCCCGCGTCGCCATGCTCACCACCGAGGGCCACCGCGATGTGGTGGAGATGCGCGAAGGGCTGAAGCCCGAGCGCTACGACATGCGGCTGCCGCCGCCCGCTCCGCTGGTGCCTCGCCGCCTGCGCCTGCCCGTGCGCGAACGGCTCCGCGCCGACGGCTCGGTCCTCACGCCGCTCGACCGCGCCTCGCTCGACGCCGCCATCGCCGCGCTGCGGGAGGAGGCGGTGGAGTCGGTCGCCGTCTGCTTCCTCCACTCCTGGCGCGACAACCGGCACGAGCGGGAGGCCGCCGACGCGCTCCGCGCCGCCCTGCCCGGGCTGCACGTCACCCTCTCCTCCGAGGTGCTGCCGCAAATCAAGGAGTTCGAGCGCTTCAGCACGGCGGTGGTGAACGCCTATGTCGGCCCCGCGGTCGGCCGCTACCTCGACCGCTTGGCGACGCGGCTGGAAGGCGCTGGCTACCGCGGCCGGCTCTTCGTCATCCTCAGCCACGGCGGCGTCGCGCCCGTGGAGGAAGCGGCGCGCCTCGCCCCC
>NZ_BAAAFZ010000065.1:7526-21915 GCF_039523795.1 Craurococcus roseus
TTCCGGCCCGGCGGGCGGCGTCGCCGCGGCGGTGGCGCTCGCCGCGCGCGGCGCCGCCCCCGACCTCGTCACCTTCGACATGGGCGGCACCTCCACCGACATCGCGCTGGTCGCCGGCGGCGAGGCGTCGCTCGGCCGCGGGCGCGAGGTGGCGGGCGAGCGCATCGCGCTGGAGAGCCTCGACATCGTGACGCTCGGCGCCGGCGGCGGCTCCGTCGCGCACCTCGGCCCGGGCGGCACGCTGCAAGTGGGGCCGCGCAGCGCCGGCGCGGTGCCCGGCCCCGCCTGCTACGGCGCCGGCGGCACGGAGCCCACCGTCACCGACGCCAACCTCGTGCTCGGCTACCTGGACCCGGGCAACTTCCTCGGCGGCCGCAAGACGCTCGACCGCGCCGCCGCCGAGCGCGCCGTTGCGTCCCTGGCGGAGCGCCTCGGCCTGGAGACGTTGGACTGCGCCGCCGGCATCCACGCCCTGGTCAACGCCCGCATGGCGGACGGCGTGCGGGTGGCCACCGTGCGCCGCGGCGTGGACCCGCGCGACCACGCTCTGCTCGCCTTCGGCGGCGCCGCCGGGCTGCATGCCTCGGCCGTCGCGTCCGAACTCGGCCTCCGCCGCGCCGTGGTGCCGCTCTTCGCCGCCGGCCTCTCCGCCTGGGGGATGCTGCACACCGACCTCCGCTACGAGATCGCGCGCAGCGCCTTGGAGTCCGCCGGCGGCCTGCCGGACGACGCCGCGCTCCGCGCCCTCTTCGACGGCGTGGAAGCGGAAGCGCGCGCCCGCGTCGCCGGCTGGTTCGGCGGCGAGGTCGCGGCGCGCCGCGGCGCCGACATGCGCTACGGCGAGCAGGTGTTCGAGATCGCCGTGCCGCTCGACGGCCTGGACTGGTCTTCCCCCGGCCTGTCGGCGCGGGTGCGCGACGCCTTCCACGCCCGCCACCGCGCCCTCTTCACCTACGACCTGCCGGAAGAGGAGGTGGTGCTGGTCAACGCCCGCGTGTCCGCGGTCGGCAAGCTCCCGCCGACGCCCCCGCCCGCGCCGCCCGCCGGCCGCGCGCCCGCGGCGCCGGCCGCGCGCCGCCTCGTCCATCTCGACGGAGGCCCGGCGGAAGCGCCGGTGTTCCGCTTCGACGCCCTCGCCCCGGACCAGCGGCTCGAAGGCCCCGCGGTCGTGGAAAGCGAGACCACCACGGTATTGCTCCGCCCCGGCGACGCGGCCCGCATGGACGCGCACGGCTGGCTCGACATCGCGGTGCCGGCGGTGGCGGGCTGACGCGCCGCCGCCGGGGAGCGGCCCCCTTACGCCCCGACCACCTGCGCGCCCGTGGCCGGCTTCCAGACGATGCGCCCGCCCTGGAACTGGCTGAACTTCCCGCCGCCGCCTGGCAGGTCCTGCTCGTCGGACACCGGGTAGCCGAGCGCGCTCCGCTCCCAGCCGAGCGACGCCCACTTTTCGCGGATCAGCCCGTGGACCTCCCACGCCCCGGTTTGCGGCGTCCAGTAGATCGAGCCGCCCTGGAAGTGGTTGAACCGCCCCACGCCGTCGGGCGTCTTGGTTTCGTCCGTCACCGGGTAGCCGAGGAAGCTCCGTTCCCAACCCATCGACGCCCACTTGTCGCGGATCAGCCCGTGGACCTCCCAGGCGCCGGTCTTCGGCGTCCAGTAGATCGAGCCGCCCTGGAAGTGGTTGAACCGCCCCACGCCGTCCGGCGTGCCCGTCTCGTCGGTCACGGGCTTGCCGAGGAAGCCGGACTCGCCGCCCAGCGCGGCGTACTTTTGGCCGATGAAGCCGTACACGGCGAAGCGCTTCTCCACGCAATCGGCCATGTGCAGGAGGTTCATCTGGACGACGTTCGGGAAGGCCGCGCGCCCGCCGTGCTCGCCCTGCTGGGCGACGAAGGTGGACAGGCTGTTCAGGACCTTCGAGGCCACGTTGGCGATGGCCGCGTACTTGGGCCCGGCGAAGGCCGCAGCCGAGGTCACGAGCCCGGTGTCGAACTGCGGGTTGCCCTGGATCTGCATGTGGGCCCGCCAGCTCTCGGCCTGGCCGTCGGGCCCCAGCGTCAGCTCGATCTGCGCGTGGTCGTCCTTCGCCATGCCCCTGATGTGGTCGAGCTTCGTGAACAGGTAGAGGCCGCCGTCGCCCGTGTTGGCGACCGATGGCTTGTAGGTGCGGTAGTTGCTGCCGGAACTCTTGTACTCCGCGGCGCTGCCGTCCTTCTTGTCCCATCCGGTCAGCAGCCGCCCGAACTTGTCCATGTCGAATGCGATGGCCATCGTGCCTCTTCTCCCGGGCCGGGTTCCCCCGCTGGCGCGGCGCGCGCGGCGGCCCGACCGCGCTGGCGGGCGCACGCAATAGGGTGCTCCCTGCGAGCCGGCTGTGCGCCGCAGCACCGTCCACGCGCCCACTTGCCAGCGCGGCCCCGACGCGCTCCGCTGCTTAGGAAAAACCACCGGAGGGGCCAGCCATGGCGACGAAGCTCGTCACGTTCGAAGACGGGAAAGGCCCGCCGCGCGCCGGCGCGCTGATCGACGACGGGCGGCGGCTGCTCGACTTGGCCGCCGTGCCCTCCGGCCCCCTTTCGGGGCGGGCGCCCGACATGCTCTCGCTGATCGAGGCCGGGCCGGCGGCGCTGGAAGCCGCGCGCGCCCTCGCCGCGGACCCGCCATCGGCCGCCGTGCTCGACGCCGGCGCGGCGCGGCTGCTCGCGCCCATCCCGCGCCCGCGCCGCAACGTCTTCTGCGTCGGCCGCAACTACATGGACCACGTCGCCGAGGGCGACCGCACCCGCGGCATCGAGAAGTCCGAGCTGCCCAAATACCCGCAGTTCTTCACCAAGGCGCCCGAGTGCGTCATCGGCCCGGACGAGGCCATCCCCGACCACGCCGGCACCACCCAATGGCTCGACTACGAGGTGGAGTTGGCGGTCGTGATCGGCCGCGAGGGCCGAGACATCCCGGCCGAGCGGGCGCTGGACCACGTCTGGGGCTGGACGGTCGCCAACGACGTCACCGGCCGCGACCTCCAGCGCCGCTACGGCCAGTGGTTCAAGGGCAAGTCGCTCGACCGCTCCTGCCCGCTCGGCCCCTGGATCGTGCCCGCCGCCGAATTGGACGCGCTCGACACCGGCATCCGCTGCCGCGTCAACGGCGAGACGCGCCAGGACAGCCGCACGGGCAAGATGATCTTCGACGTGCGCGAGATCATCCGCCACCTCTCGGTCGGCTTCACCCTCCGCCCGGGCGACGTGGTGATGACCGGCACGCCGGAGGGCGTCGGCTACGCCATGCAGCCGCCGCGCACGCTCAAGGACGGCGACGTCGTGGAGTGCGAGATCGACGGCATCGGGACGCTGCGGAACACGGTGCGCGCCGGAGGCTAGGGCGCCTCCCCAGGGTTCGACGACGCCGCCCCGCAGCCTTCGAAGCCCTTGGTGCCGCGCGTTGCGAGCGGCACGGCTCCGTGCGCGCGGGCAGCATGGTGGTGCGATGGCCGGCCCGTTCCCGCGCGGCCAGGAAGGCGGCACGGCGGCGAGGCTGCCGCGCATCGCCCGGCCCTCCTGGCCGGCGTTCGGCGGCGCCGGACGAGACGGCATCCGCAACCCGATGGGGCGAGGCCGGCCCGCGCGGCTCCTGCCGCCCTCCCCAGCGCCGCTCCCGCGGCAACCCGCGACGGCCGGGCAGCGTTGGCGCCCCGTCTTTTCCAGGAGATCAGGGTGTGATGCGGTTCGGGTACGGCTTCGCGGCGTGCGGCGCTTTGGCGGCCTTCCTGCTGGCGGCGGACCCGGCCGCCGCGCAACAGCAGCAGCAGCAGCAGGCCCCCGCGGCGGGCGGCGGCGCGGCGGCGGAGAACGCCTACGCCACCCAGTTGCGCGACACGGAAGCGCGCCTCGGCCGGGCGATCGAGCAGGCGCAGGGCGGCGCCGGCCGCACCCAGGCCGGCGCCATGCCGCCCGGCCAGCAGCAACTGATGGACGCCACCCAGGCGGCTTGGCAGGCGATGCAGAGCGGCGCCCCCGAGGAGATGCGCGGCGCCAGCGGCCCCTACGCCGACGCCGACCGGACCTTCCGCCGCGCGGTGGAGGCCATGCGCGTCGGCCAAACCCCGCCGGACCAAGCGGTGACGGCGGCTCGCGAGGCTCACGCCGCGCTGGGCAAGCTGCGCGAGGCGGCGGCGCGGCAGGGCGGTGGCGCGGGCACGGGCGCCTCGTCGGCCCCATCGCCCGCCGCGTCCGGCCAAGGCCCCATGCAGGAGCCGCCGCGCCGCTGACCGGCCCGCCGGCCAGACAGCCCTTTCCCCGGCGCGGCGTCCGCGCCGGGCGCGTTGGCGGGGCCGCGGTCCCGCGCGATACTGCGTGCGGCACCTTGCGCAAACCCCACCCTCGGGAGCAGAGAGCGCGGCATGGCGACCAGCGAGTGGGAAATCCCCCCGGACCTTCAGCCGAGCCCGGCCGACCACGCCTTCGACCTGGACGAGGCGCTCCGTTCGGTGGTGGCGGTGAAGTGCATGACGCCGCCCGACGCCTTCACCGCCCAGACGCTCGGCACCGAGCGCGCGGGCAGCGGCGTGGTGATCCGTCCGGACGGGCTGGTGCTCACCATCGGCTACCTCGTCACCGAGGCCGAGACCGTGTGGCTCACCACCCAGGACGGCCGCGCCATCCCCGGCCACGCCCTCGCCTACGACTTCGAGACCGGCTTCGGCCTGATCCAAGCCCTCGGCCGCCTCGACCTGCCGGCGCTGAAGGTGGACGGCGGCCCCGGCCCGCAGCCCGGCGACGTGGCGGTGCTGGCCTCGGCCGGCGGCCGCAAGCACGCGCTGCGCTGCACGGTGGCCGCTCGGCAGGAATTCGCCGGCTATTGGGAATACATGCTGGACGAGGCGATCTTCACCGCCCCCGCCCACCCGTCCTGGGGCGGCGCCGGGCTGATCGGCGCGAACGGCGAGTTGCTCGGCATCGGCTCCCTGGTGATGCAGCAGCAGGACGGCAAAGGGCGGCGCGTGGACCTCAACATGGTGGTCCCCGCCAACCTCTTGCCGCCGATCCTGGAAGACCTGCTCGCCTTCGGCCGCCCCAACCGCCCGGCCCGGCCCTGGCTCGGCCTCTACGCCCAGGAGGACGAGGAGGGCGTGGTGGTCTCCTCCGTCGCCCGCAACGGCCCGGCGCAGAAGGCGGGCGTGCAGGAGGGCGACCGCGTGCTGGCGGTGGCCGGCGCGCGCGTTTCCGACCTGTCGAGCCTCTGGCGCGGCGTCTGGGCCTGCGGCAACGCCGGCGCCCGGGTGCGCCTCTCGCTCGGCCGCCGCGGCGCGGGGCGCGACGTCGTGCTCACCTCCATCGACCGCCGCTCGTTCCTGAAGGCGCCGCGGCTGCACTGAGGCAGCTGCGGCCTAAGGCCTTTCCGCGGCATGGAGGAGGCACTCGCGGGCGTTTCGGCGAATCTCTGGCTCATGGAAAGTTCCCGCACATCATTCACGAACCCGCGAAGCGCGCGGCTGAAATGCCATCCGTTGATGTGGCTCAACCCGACACTGCGGCGGCAGTCCAGACTCCCTAGGCAACCAGATGCCGAGGAGCACGGGCATGCCACTCCGCTTCAAGCCGATCGTCTTCGTCGCTGGGGTTGCGCTCGTCGCCTGCGCGCCCGCACCGCGGCCCCAGGCGCAGGCGCCAACGCCCATGGCCGGCACCGGCGCCGGCAGCGCCGCGGACCCGCTTTCCACGGCGTCCCGCGAGCGGGCGGGCGCGGGCTGTCCGGACGCCAGCAGCGGCGTGGCGAGCCTCGGCACCACGGGAGGGGGAGACCGTCAAATCACCTACGCAGGGCGTGGCACGGGGAGCGGCGTCGGCGACCGGTCCCGCCGAATCGCGCCCGGCGGCGCGGCGGATAGCTGCAACTGAAGGGCGGGTGGGCGGCCCGGAGTGCCGCCCACCCGCGCCCGCGAGCGCAAACAGCCCCCGGACGCGCGATCGAACGGACCCGGCGACATGGAAAGGCTTGCCGCCCCACGTGTCGCCCCCGTGGACGCCGCGGGACTCGGCCCGATGATGCGCTAGTGCATCGGCGTTCGGCGGCCCGCAATGCGCCGCCCCTCGCCTCCGGCCGACACCCGCCGAGCGACCCGCAGCCCTCGGGACCTTACCGCCGCCGCCGCGGCTCGCCCCGCGGGCGGCCCCTCGCGCGCGTCGCTTGGCTGACGGACGCACCGGCGGGTGGCCCGAACGACGCCGACGAGTCGCCGCCGTTCGAGGGTGCCGCCACGCCTTTCGGCCGCCTCCCGGGAGGCGGCGCGCTGCGCGGCGCCGCGGCTTCCGATCAGACCGGCGACGGCGCTTGCAAGCGCGGCGGCTCGCCGCTGCGCTTCCGCAGCGCGGCCAAGCGGTCGGACAGGCTGCCCTGCGGCGCGCCGGCGCCCGTCACCGCGTTCATCGCCGCGGCGATGTGCGGGTCGTCCTTCTCCGGCCGGGTCGGCGCCAGCAGCTTCGCCTTGGCGTTGGCGGCCTCCGCCTGCGCCAGGTCGCGCTCCGCGTTCTCCTGCATCGCCTTCAACGCCACGCTCAAGCCGCTGGTCGCCTTGGAAAGGCCCGCCGCCTGCCGCGACGCTTCGGCGCGGCGTTCGGCGGTCTCGCGCTGCTGCGCCGCGCGGCCCATGTCGCGCTGCGCCCGGTCCAGTTCAGAGCGCGCCGACTTCAGCTTCTGCCCGGCCTGCTCGTAGGTCTCCTCCAGGGAGCGCAGGAAGTCGCCGGCGTCCTTGGCGTCCTCCTCCTCCCGCTGGATCTCCGGCGCCATGCTTTCCAGCATCCCGACCAGGGTGGCGAGGCTGCGCTCCAGCTCCGCCTTCTTGGCGGGGTCCGCTTCCATCTCCATGCGGCCCTGGAGTTGCTCGGCGGCGGCCATGCGCTGGCGGGAGAGCGCCTGGATAGCCTCGGCCTCCTTGCGCTCCTTGTCGTAGGCGATGCGCGCCTGCGCCACCTGCCGGCCCAGCTCGTCCAGGTGCTGCTCCATGGTGCGCAGTTCGGCCTCGGTCGCCGATTGCGGGTCCCAGCGGACGATGGCCTCCACCGCGCTGGTGACGGCCTGGTCCCTCTTCACCCCGACGAGGTTGCGGAAGAATGCGAGCATGTTGGAGCCTCCTCTCTGCGTGTCGGATCAGCCGGCCATCGCGCCGGCGTTGAGCAGCGCCACCGCGACCTGGATGCCCACCAGCATGCAGGCCGCGGCGGTGTTGTTCGCTTCGATCATGGCGCGCAGCCCCGGTATCAGCCGCGCGGCGGCGGCGAACGCCAGGAGCTGCAAGAGCAGCGCGACGACGCCCCAGATCAGTATGTCCAGCGTGACCAGGCTCGTCGCCAGCGTCGCCGCCAGCGGGATGGCCAACGACACGAAGCTGCCGCCCAGCACGATGCCGGCCGCCGTGTTCCCCTCGCGCACCAGCCCCAGCTCGTGGAAGGGCGTGATCGCGTTGTAGCAGGCCACCCCCACGGCGAGCAGCGCCAGCGTCACCGAGAACTGCAACAGCAGCACCGGCAAGCCCCTGGTCAAGATGACGATGACGCCCTCCTCCATGCCTTCTCCTTCTCGGGTCCGTCAGGCGAGCGAGAGCGTCGCCGGGTTCACGTCGATGCCCGCGGCGATCTCCACCCAGGCCTGCCCCTCCGCCTCCACCGCCGACACCAGGATGTATTCGACGGGCGGCGCCGGCTCCGGCGCCCCGGTCGGCGCGGCGTAGAGCATCGCCTGGCTGCGCACGGTGCGCGGCGCGCCGCCCGCCGCGGCCTCGATCGTCTCCACCAGCGGCAGCGGCGCCACGCGCGCCTCGCCCGGCACCCAGGCGCGGCCGTAGAGCTTGCCGTCCTTGGTTTGGAACTCCGGCCAGCCGATCATGCCCTCGTTCGGGTCGAGCCACGCGCCCCATTCCTCCGCGCTCGCCGGCGACACCTCGTCGATCGGCGCGAAGAAGCGGCACTCGTCCGGTCGGCCGTCCGCGCCCGCGTGGATCTGGAAGAAGCCGCGCCGCTCCGGCAGGTGAAGGCGCACGAAATCCACCGCGCCGCCCTCCACCCGGCCCACCTCGGCGATGCTGACGCGCCCGCTGCCGGCCGCCGAGCCGGGCGGCACGGGCGGCGGCACCTTGATCGCGTCCCCGGCGAGGATGAAGGGCGTCGGGTCCGCGGTCACGGTCATGCCGACGCGGTAAAGGGACGGCGAATAGCGCTCGCCCGAAAGCTTGTGGCGCAGCATCGCGCCGGCGCTGCCCAACGGTCCCTTCACGCCCGTCCCTCCCGTTCCGGTGCCACCGCCCTGCTGCCTCCCCCGCCGGAACGACAGGAAGGCGAGCCCGGCGCCGCCCACGACGAGCACGGGCAGCCACAGACCGAAGCCGGCGCCGTCGCCCCCGTCGGCCGGCGCCGTGGTCGGGGTTCGGGCGTCGTTGCTCGGCCCCGGCGCCAGGGCCACTTCCGGCGGCACGTCGGGCGGAAGGTAGTTCGGGTCGCGCGGCGCTGGCTGCTGCCCTTGCCCGTCCCGCTGCTGCGCGAGTTCCCGGTCCAGGCGGTCCAGCCGCTCGCGCAGTTCGGCGTTGTCCTGCGCCTGCCGCTCGGCCTCTTCCCGCCATTGGCGGACGCCCGGGTCGTCCTGGTGGTTGCGGAAGAAGTCGACCGAGCCCGGGCGCGTCAGGTTGTTGAGCAGGTAGCCGAGGAAGAGCCCGTCCCAGACGCCGAAGGAACGCCCGCCCAGGCCGCCGAACACCCCGCCGCCCGGCGCGGACCAGCCGCGGTCGCGGTACCAGTCCGTCCCGTAGCCGCGGCCGTAGTCCGGGCGGTAATCGTAGCGGGGCCGCGCCGGCGGCAACCCCCAGCGCTCGCGCCCCGTCGTGCCCGCCGACGGCGGCGGCAATCGGACCGCGGGCGGCGCTTCCCGCTGCCGTCGCGCCGCGTCCGACTGCGCGCGGTACCGCTCCAACGCCGAGCCCGAGCCCTGCCGCGACAACGCGCGGTCCCCCGACGACCCGTACCCGTAGGAGGACGGCCCCCGCCCGTAGGACGCCCCCGGGCGCGAATACCCGCCCCCCACGGAGGGCGTGCGCGGGGCCGCGCCCCATCCGCCGCCGCGCCCGACAGAGGGCGTCCGCGAGCGCGGTGCCGAAGGCCGCGCGTAACCGCCCGAGGACCGCGCCCTCTGCTGCGCCGCTGCCTCCGTCGCGCCCGCCAACAAGGCGACGGTCGCAACCGGGGGCACCGGCGCCAGGACCGGCGCGGCGAGCAGCAGCAAGGCGCAGAGATGGGCGCGGCGTCTAGGCATGAATCGTGCTGTCGTGGGCGCGCGTCGCGCGCCTCTCCCCCGCCGTTCGCTCCTTCAACGACAGGGGAGGCCGGACGTTGCACCGGACCGAACCGACCCGATTCGACGCCGGGTCAGCCCACCGGCACGGTCCGTGCCAAGGGCGGCAGCTCCGACACCCGCGCGTACCACGCCGCCAGCCGGTCGTGCCCCGGCCGCCAGGGCTCGGCGGCGAAGCGGAAGTCGAGGTAGCCGAGCGCGCAGCCGACCGCGATCTCGCCGACCGTCCCCAGCTCGCCGAAGGTCCCGGCCTCCTTTTCCAGCGCGTCCACCACGCGCGCCACGGTTTCCCGCTGCCGGTCGATGAACGCCGCCCGCCCCTCGTCCGGCGGGAAGCCCATCTCGCGCCGCCGCGGCACGGAAGCGTCCATGATGCCGTCCCCCAGCGCCTGCTGCCGCAGCGCCTTCCACCGCGCCGGCCCCGCGGCCGGGAACAACGGCGGCGCGTCGCCCACGCCGTCGAGGTACTCGCAGATCACCGGGCTGTCGTAGAGCGCCGTCCCGTCGCCCAGCAGCAGCGCCGGCACCTTGGACAGCGGGTTCACCCCGAGCAGCTCCGGCGGCGACTGGTGCGGGTTGGTCGTCAGCTTCTCCAGGCGCCCGTCGATCCCGCGCGCGATGGCGCAGGCCATGACCTTGCGGACGTAGGGGCTGGCGGCGGAGTGATTGAGGCGCACGGCGTTTCCCTTCCCGGTGTCAGCGGAAACTGTCCTTCGCCGACCGCAGCTCGGCAAGCCGGGCCGCGTCCGGGGCGCGGAGGAAGGGGTTCGCCTCGCGCTCCCGCGCCAAGGTCGTCGGCACGGTGGGCTTGCCGTCGCGCCGCAGGGCCGCGGCCGCCTCCGCCATGGCCCGCAGCGCCGCGTTGCCACCGTCCACCGAAAGCGCGAAGCGGGCGTTGCTTTCCGTGTACTCGTGCCCGCAGCACACCAGCGTCTCACCCGGCAGGGCGTTCAGCGCCTGGAGCGAGCGGAACATCTCGGCCGCCGTGCCTTCCAGGAGCCGGCCGCAACCGAGCGAGAACAGCGTGTCGCCGCAGAGCAGCACGTCGCCGCCCTTGAAGTTGAAGGCGATGTGCCCGCGCGTGTGGCCCGGCGTGTCGATCACCTCCGCCCGGCTGTCGCCGAACTCCACGGTGCCCCCTGGCCGCACCGCCACGTCGAGCGGCGGCAGCCGGCGCGCGTCCGCCTCGTTGCCCACCACCTGGCCGCCGAACGCCCGCTTCAGCTCCTCCACCCCGCCGACGTGGTCCCCGTGGTGGTGGGTGAGCAGGATCAGGTCCAGCCGCCCGCCCCCCTCCCGGAGCGCCGCCGCCGCCGGCCCGGCCTCGCCGGGGTCGCAGACCGCCACCGCCCCGGTCGCCTCGTCCCGCAGCAGCCAGATGTAGTTGTCGGAAAGACACGGTATGGCTCGGATCGCAAGCGGCATGGACAGGTTCCCTTCCCGCCCCGTCCAACCGGGGCCTCGGCGGTCTATATCCCGCCCATGCGGGACGAGAACCTCGGCCTCGAAGGATTCTACGCGACCCCGACCGGCTTGGTGGCCGCCCGGCTGCTGCGCGAGCGCCTGCGCGCCTTCTGGCCGAAGCTCCCCGGGCAGTCCGTGCTGGGCCTCGGCTACGCCAGCCCCTTCCTCCGCCTGTGGCGCGTCGAAGCGGCGCGCTGCGTCGCCGTGGTGCCGCCGCACCTGCCGCGCTGGCGCTGGCCGCGCAAGGCCGCGTGCCGCACCGCCGTCGCCGAGGACGACGCGCTCCCCTTCCCCGACCTGTCCTTCGACCGCATCTTGCTGGTCCACGGGCTCGAAACCACGGAGAACGCCCGTCGCCTGCTGCGCGAGGCGTGGCGCGTGCTGAAGGACGACGGGCGGCTGCTGGTGGCGGCGCCCAACCGCCTCTCCTTCTGGGCGCAACTGGAGCGCACGCCCTTCGGCCACGGCCAGCCCTACTCGCCCGGCCAGCTCGAACGGCTGCTGCGGCGGCAGATGTTCAGCGTGGAGCGCCGCGGCGCCGCCCTGTTCGTGCCGCCGTTCCGCGCGCGCCTGCTGCTGCGCAGCGCCGAGGGCTGGGAGCGGGTCGGGCCGCGCGTGTTCCCCCGCTTCGCCGGCGTCACCCTGCTGGAAGCGGGGAAGGACATGTTCGCCGCCATCCCGGCGCCGGCCGCGGCCGAGGCGGTGGTGGCGCGGCCGCTGCGCCGGCGGGTGGCGGCGACGGCCGCCGCGACGGAGCGGGTCTGACCCTTCACCCCGAAGGCGCGTGGGCGGCGGCGCAGGCGCGGAAGCTGGCGTCGAGGTCCGGCCCCATCAACAGGATGGCGGCGAGGCGGCGCGCGGTGGCCTGGACGTGCGAAACCTCCTCGCCCGTCAACGGCCGGTCGAGGTTGGAGCGGCCGCGGTAGGACAGCCGCTTCTTGAGCACTTGGCAGCCGCCGATGTGCGCCTCCCACACGCGCTCCGGGACGTTCCGCCAGAAGCTCGCGCCGTTCATGCCGACGTCCACCGTGCCGGCGCCGACCAGCGCGGCGTGGGCCGCGGCCGCGGCCTCGTCCGGGGCGTAGTCCCGCGCGGTCGTCAGGCCGCGGCCAGGCATGGTCACGCCTTTGTCGCTGCGGTGGCCCCAGCCGGAAAGGTGCCAATCCCTCGCCGCGACGGCACGCGTGGAGGGGACGCCAATGACCGCCAGCGCGGGGTCAAGCGCGCCGGAGGTGACGCCGGGCACGGGCGTATCGGCGTCGAGCAGCGCGGCAAGGCGGGCGCCGGGCGCGGCGGAGGAGCGGGAACACCTTGGGCCGCAAAGCGCTGCCCACCGCGTTCAGCGCCTCCGAGACCACCGGGTAGAAGGAGGTTTCCGCCGTACCCGCGCCGGTGCCACGCACCCGGGCACAGCCGCCCAGGTAGAGGCCCAACGGGCCAGAGCGCGCCATTGGTTCAAAGGTCGCCGAAGCATCCGATCAAAGCAGCACGCGCAAAGGCGCCAAGCCGCCTCTCAACCAGTGCACGAGTTTGCAGTTCTTGCTATACTCTAGTTTGTCTGCCCGAAGGCAGGCGATGCCCCGCCACCAAATCCCGTCCGACCGCTGGCTCCCCTCACCGATGCCGGGCAACACGCGCCCGACGGATGCCGGCTTCCCGTTGGCCCGCTGGCGCCCTGCTCCACCCCTGCTCCCCCACTCATTCAAAAGCGGCAACCGCGCGCCGCCCCGGTCGCCCATTGGTCCGAATGCTGCAAGGGCCCGCCGCGTCCACGGCGCTTCGTCCGAATGCCGCAAAGCGCCCCGCCCGCCCCGGCACGCCGCTTGCTTCGCCGGCGGCACGAAGACCCGGGAGGACCACGCCATGCCCCTGTCCCGCCGCGCCCTGCTCGCCGCTTCCGGCGCAGCGGCCGTGCCCGCCGATGCGGCGTTCCGCCCAACAAGCGCGCAAGGGGCGGAGCGGGTGGTCCGCTACGGCATCTCCATGGCCGACATCCCCCAGACCACCGGCCAGCCCGATCGCGGCGCCGGCGCTTACCAGTTCACCGGCCACACCCTCTACGACCCGCTGGTCGCCTGGGAGATGGACGTCGCCGACCGCCCCGGGAAGCTCGTCCCCGGCCTCGCCACCTTCTGGGAGGCCGACCCCGCCGACCGCCGCCGCTGGGTCTTCAAGCTCCGCGACGGCGTCCGCTTCCACGACGGCAGCGCCTTCGACGCCGACGCCGTGGTCTGGAATTTCGAGAAGGTCCTGAACGGGCAAGCGCCGCACTTCGACAACCGCCAGGCCGCCCAGGTCCGCCCCCGCCTCCCCTCCGTCGCCTCCTGGCGCAAGCTCGACGCCATGACGGTCGAGGTGACCACCAAGGCGGTGGACAGCTTCTTCCCTTACCAGATGCTCTGGTTCCTCATCTCCTCCCCCGCGCAATACGAGAAGGTCGGCCGCAACTGGGACCGCTTCGCGCAGGAGCCCTCCGGCACCGGCCCCTTCCGCCTTGCGCGCCTGGTTCCGCGCGAGCGCGCCGAACTGGTGAAGAACACGGCGTATTGGAACCCGGCGCGGACGCCCAAGGCCGACCGCGTCGTGCTGGTCTGCGCCCCCGAGGCGGTGACGCGCACCAACGCCCTCCTCACCGGCCAGGTGGACGTCATCGAGACGCCGGCGCCCGACCTGCTGCCGCGCCTGCAAGCCTCCGGCGCGCGCCTCGTCCAGAACGTCACCCCGCACGTCTGGAACTACCACCTGTCGCTGCTCGAAGGCTCGCCCTGGCGCGACATCCGCCTGCGCCGCGCCGCCAACCTCGCCATCAACCGCGACGAGGTGGTGGCCCTCCTCAACGGCCTCGCCAAACCCGCCGCCGGCGTGGTGGACCCCGCCTCCCCCTGGTTCGGCCGCCCCGAATTCCAGGTGAGGACGGACGTGGACGCCGCCCGCAAGCTGGTGGCCGACGCCGGCTACGGCCCGCGCAACCCGCTGCGGACGAAGTTCATCATCCCCACCGGCGGCAGCGGCCAGATGCAGTCGCTGCCGATGAACGAGTACGTCCAGTCCGCCTGGCGCGAGGTCGGCATCGCCGTGGAGTTCCAGACGGTGGAGCTGGAAGTCCTCTACACCTGCTGGCGCCAGGGCGCGGCCGGCGAGATCGCGCGCGGCGGCAACGTCACCGCCAACAACGTCGCCTATCTCACGAGCGACCCGCTCTACGCCTTCATCCGCTTCTTCCACTCCAACCAGATCGCGCCGACCGGCGTGAACTGGTCCCACTACCGCGACCCCGAGATGGACAAGATGCTCGACGCCGCGACGACCTCCTTCGACACCGCGGAGCAGGACGCCATCATGCGCCGCGTACACGAAAAGGCGGTGAACGAGGCGCTCTGGGTGTTCGTGGTCCACGACACCAACCCGCGGGCGTTGGGCCGCGGCGTCCGCGGCTACACCCAGGCGCAGCACTGGTTCCAGGACCTGACCACGCTCGGCTGACGGCGACGCGGCGAAAAGGGCCGTGCCCGCCGCCGCCCCGCGTGCCACCCTCCGGCCGGGGAGGCCCGCCGCGAGCGGCGGCGGGGCCGCAAGGAGGGAACGCCAT
>NZ_BAAAFZ010000065.1:21986-41118 GCF_039523795.1 Craurococcus roseus
GCCGGCGCCGCCGTGCCGGCCGGGGCGCAACAAGGGCCGCGCAACTACAGCCGCGGCGGCGCCCCCGCGCGCTACCCGGACAGCGACATCGTCGCCCTCGACCCGAAGCGCTTCACCGCGCGCCTCGGCAACTCCTCCATCCGCCGCATCGGCACCGGCTTCATGTGGGCGGAAGGCCCGGCCTGGCACGCCAACGGCCGCTTCCTGGTCTTCTCCGACATCCCGAACGACGAGTGCTTGCGCGTGACCGAAGAGGACATGCACGTCCACCGCCGCTTCCGCAGCCCCGCCGGCTTCTCCAACGGCAACACCTTCGACCGCGAAGGCCGCCAGATCGCCTTCCGCCACTACCACCGCGACGTGCTGCGCTACGAGCGGGACGGCAAGCAGACCGTGCTCGCCGCCCGCGGCCCGGACGGCCCCTTCAACGCCCCCAACGACGGCGTGGTCCACCCGGAGGACGGCGCCCTCTGGTTCACCGACCCCGGCTACGGCGCGCTGATGGACTACGAAGGCCAACGCGTGCCCGAGTCCGCGCAGAGCCCCCGCCCCTTCATCAAGGAAGCGATCTACCGCCTCGACGCGCAGACCGGCCAAGTGGCCAAGGTAGCGGACGAGCCCTTCAAGCCCAACGGCCTCTGCTTCTCCCCCGACTACCGCCGCCTCTACGTCGCCGACACCGGCAAGTCCCACTACGACGGGGCCAAGAACATCATCTGGCAATGGGACGTGGACGGGACGCGCCTCCGCAACCCGCGCACCTTCGCCGACATGACGCTGGAAGGGAAAAGCGGCTTCGCCGACCGCATCCGCTGCGACGAGGCGGGCAACGTCTGGGCCGGCGCCGGCTGGGTGGGCGACGGCTACGACGGCGTCCACGTCTTCGCCCCCGACGGCCAGCGCATCGGCCTCATCAAGCTGCCGGAGATCTGCTCCAACGTCTGCTTCGGCGGCACGCGGCGGAACACGCTGTTCATGACCGCGAGCCAGAGCCTCTACGCGGTGCCGGTGGAGACGCGGGGCGCGCACTTCTGCTGAGACACGAAGCCGCCGCCCACGCGCCGCGTCCTCAGGTCAGGGGCGCGTGGGCGGCGGCGCAGGCGCGGAAGCTGGCGTCGAGGTCCGGCCCCATCAGCAGGATCGCGGCGAGGCGGCGGGCGGTGTCGCGGACGTGCGCCACCTCGTCCTGCCCCAACGCGCGGCCGAGGATGGAGCCGTCGCGGCAGGACAGCCACCTCTTGAGCACCTGGTAGCCGCCGATCCGCGCCTCCCACACCCCCTCCGGCAGGTTCTTCCAGAAGCTCGCGCCGTTCATGCCGACGTCCAACGCGCGGGCGCCGAGCAGGTCGGCACGGGCGGCGGTCGCCGCCTCGTCCGCGGAAATCCGGGATGCCGGCCTGCTTCTTGCCGGTCGTGTGGTGGAGCGCGAAGACCTTCGGCTTCAACGCGCCGCCCACCGCGTTCAGCGCCTCGGAGACCGCCGGGTAGTAGGACGTCTCCGCCGTGCCCGCGCCCGTGCCGCGCACCCTGGCGCAGCCGTCGAGGTAGAGGTCCAACGAATCACGCCGCGCGTGAGGCCAAACCTTTTGTTCGAAACGCGCAAGACACTCCTTCGCCCGGTGCCGCCGCATTTGTCCGCGTCCGGCAGAACCGCCGCGATCGGCGCGCGTCCATCGTTCCCGCCGTGTCGGACGGCCGCACCCACGCCATTTGTCCGAATCCGACAAAACAGCGGCCACAACGCCCGAACTGTCCACGCCGCATCGGCCGCCGCCCGCATCCCGCGACGGCACCCGGCCTATTTGTCCCATTCGGGCAAAACGCCGCCCTCACGCCCGAACCGCCGCCGGCACATCGGCCGGAGGCGCTTCGCCTCACGCAACCTTCCAGTTCGTCCCATTCGCGCAGAGCGACGGCGGGCGCCGGAGCACCCGCCGTCGCGTTCTAGGAAGGTGCTACTGCACCCGCTCCACGCACATCGCCACGCCCATGCCGCCGCCGATGCACAGCGTCGCCAGGCCGCGCTTCGCGCCGCGCCGCTGCATCTCGAACAGCAGCGTGTTCAGCACCCGCGCGCCGGACGCCCCGATCGGGTGGCCCATGGCGATGGCGCCGCCGTTGACGTTCACCTTCTCCGGGTCCCAGCCCAGGTCCTTGTTCACCGCGCAGGCCTGCGCCGCGAAGGCCTCGTTGGCCTCGATCAGGTCCAGCGTGCCGATGTCCCAGCCCGCCTTTTGCAGCGCCCGGCGCGAGGCCGGGATCGGCCCGGTGCCCATGATGGAGGGGTCCACGCCCGCCGTCGCCCAGGAGACGATGCGCGCCAGCGGCTTCACGCCGCGCTTCTCCGCCTCCTCCATGCTCATCACCACCGTCACCGCGGCGCCGTCGTTGATGCCGGACGCGTTGCCCGCCGTCACCGTGCCGGTCTTGGAAAAGGCGGGGCGGAGCTTCGCCAGCACCTCGGCCGTGGTCTCCGGCTTCGGGTACTCGTCGGTGTCCACCACGGTCTCGCCCTTGCGGGTCTTCACCGTCACCGGCGCGATCTCGTCCTTGAAGCGCCCGGCCTTGATCGCCTCGCCCGCCTTGCGCTGGCTGTTGGCGGCGAAGGTGTCCTGCTGCTCGCGGGTGATCTGGTACTTCTCCGCCACGTTCTCGGCGGTGGTGCCCATGTGGTACCCGTGGAAGGCGTCCCAGAGACCGTCTTTCAGCATGGTGTCCACGAACTCCAGCGGGCCCATCTTCGTGCCGGCGCGGAGGTTCTGCGCGTGCGGCGCCTGGGTCATGCTCTCCTGGCCGCCGGCCACCACGACCTTGGCGTCGCCGGTGGCGATCTGCTGCGCCGCCAGCGCCACCGCCCGCAGGCCCGAGCCGCAGAGCTGGTTGATGCCGAAGGCCGTCCGCTCCACCGGGATGCCGGCCGCGACCGCCGCCTGCCGCGCCGGGTTCTGCCCCGCGCCGGCGGTGAGGATCTGGCCCATGATGACCTCGTCCACCTCCTCCGGCTTCACCCCGGCCCGTTCCATCGCCGCCTTGATGGCGACGGTGCCGAGCGTGTGGGCGGGAATCGCGGCGAAGGCGCCGTTGAAGCTGCCCACGGGGGTGCGCGCAGCGGAGGCGATGACTATGTCGGCCATGACGGGTGGTGCTCCTGCCCTTCGTGTTTATCGCGCAGACTTGGCGCAGGCCGCTCCGCCCCACAAGGCGGGCGGGCCTTCGATCCCCCGCGGCAACGGAGGCAGGGGCTGGAAGCCTTTGCGGCTGCCCCGGTCCGCCCGCCGGAGATCCGCACTGGACTCAAGGCGGCAAAAATGCGCACAACGCGTCTAGGAAGAAAAACAACCGGAACCCCAATGGCCGACACCGCCGCGCAGCGAGACGCCGACGAACCCGGAACCGCCGCCCCCGCCCCGCGCCAGGCGTCGCCGGTGGTCGTGGTGAAGAAGTACGCGAACCGACGCCTCTACAACACCGAGACCTCGAGCTACGTCACCCTCGAAGACTTGGCCGCCATGATCCGCGCCGGCCGGGAGTTCACGGTGCACGACGCCAAGACCGGCGAGGACATCTCCCGCTCGGTGCTGACCCAGATCATCGTGGAGGAGGAGTCGAAGGGCCGGCACCTCCTGCCGGAGAGCTTCCTCCGTCACCTGATAGGCTTTTACGGCGACAGCCTGCAATCCGTGCTGCCCCGCTACCTCGACCTCGCAATGGCCGGCTTCGCCCGCCAGCAGGAGCAGATGCGCCGCTCGGTGGAGCAGACGATGGTGCTGCCCTTCAGCGGGCTGGAGGAGATGGGCAAGCAGCAGAAGGCGATGATGGAGCGGGCGATGAGCCTGTTCTCCCCCTTCCGCCCGCCCGAGCCTTCGCCAGCGCCGTCCGTCGAAGACCTCCAGGCCGAGATCAAGGCCCTCAAGCAGCAACTCGAAGCGCTTCGCGGGCCGGAAACGCCTCCGAAGCGCTGATCGCGTCCAGGAGAAAGAAGGCGCGGTTTACTTCACGCGCTTGTTATGCGCGCCAAAGTGGAACCTCCCGGCGTCCGCGGCATTCCCCGATGAGAGACGTCAGGGTTGAAAGGCTCAGGTATGCCAACCACACAACAGGGTGAAGCGCAGGGCAAGGGGACGGCGGCCAAGGAAAGCGGCGCCAAGCCGGGTCAACGCGCCAACGCAGCGGACCGTCACGTCGGCGCCCGCATTCGCGAACGTCGGGTGATGATGGGCCTGTCGCAACAGCAACTCGCCCGCATGGTCGGCGTAACCTACCAGCAGGCACATAAGTATGAGCGCGGCTTGAACCGAATCTCCGCGGGGAGGCTGTTCGAGATCGCGCAGGTGCTTGACGTGCCGGTGTCGTTCTTCTTCGAGGGCTTGGCCGCGACCAGCGACCACCAGGAGGCGTCTCCCCGGCAACGCATGTGCCTGGAACTGGCTCGCAACTTCGCTATGATCGACAACGAAAAGCACCAAGAAGCGTTGAGTCAAATGGCACGCGCCCTCGCGGCGCAAAGCCAGGCCGCCCAAGGAGGTGGCACGGACACCCACTGAACCCATTTAGGACTCGATGTCGGACACTCGGTCGCCGCCCCTCGCCAGCTCTTTGCCGCCGGGACGCAGGCCTTGGCTGTCGGGGAGCGGTGGTTCCCCCGCGGCCGAGGGTTGGCGCCCCCCGGAAGGCCCTGTTGGGCACGCCTCGGCCGCCGGGCGGGAGTCTCGCCGAACGAGCCGGGGCCTCGCCGACAAGGGGGCCGCCAAGGGCGGGCTGCAACAACGCGGCCGGCCGGCTCCCTTGCTTCGGCCGCAGCGGCAGTTCGGCCGCAAGGCGGCGATCGGGACGGGCCTCTTGCTGGCGGGGGCCTTGGGGGGCTTGGTGCTCGGCTTGTCCCTGAGAACCGGAGTGCCGACGCAACAACAGCGGCGTGCCGAAACTCCGATGGCTGCCGTGTTGCCCGGCGCCACGGCGCCCGAAGCGGCCCTCAGCCAGGGCGGGCTGCCCAAATCGGCGCTGCTCGCCGGCGGCCCGGAATCGCCGCGGCCCGCGCCGCCGCCACTGGCGGCCGCGCCCCCGGCGGCTCGTGGCGGCATCGCCGATGGCGGCGGCCCTGACGCCGAAGCACTCCGGAAAGATTTGGCCGCGGAGCAGGCGCGCCTGGAAGCGCTTGCCCAGGCCAGGACGGCGGCCGAAGCGCAACTCGCCCAGTTGCAGGCGCAGGTGGCGCAGCGCGAGATCTTGGCGCGGCGCGAAGCCGCCCTGGCAGCCTTGCCGAGCGTGACCGCGCCCTTGCCCAATCCCCCGCGCGGCGAAGCCGGTCCCCGGCAGGCGGCTGGCATCGGGTCCGGCACGGGCGCAGCGGCCCAACCGGCGGCCGGGCAGCAGCGGGTGGTGCTGCACCACCGCGCCGGCTCCTACGCTGCGTCGGAGGCGGCAGGCGCCATGGCGACGCAGGTGCGCGAGGCCGGCTTCGACCTCAATGAAACTCGTGCCGTCACCGCGACGCCTTCGCAACGTGTGGTGCGCTATTTCCACGCCGAAGACGCGCCGGCGGCGGCGCGCTTGGCCGGGCGGCTCGGGCGCGGTTGGGCGCTTCAGGACTTCCGCTCCTACGAGCCGCTGCCCGCCCCCGGCCTTTTGGAGGTCTGGCTGCCCGACCGCTGACGGCCCCCGTGAGCGTCGGAGTAGCTTGAACCGCCCCGGCGGCCCTACCCTCGGTTCGGGTGAACCGAGGGAGATAACATCCATGACGCCGACCCGTCGCGCCCTGCTCGCCGGCAGCGCCGCCACCGCCGCGCTGCCCCTCGCCGCGCCCGCCCTCGTGCGGGCCCAGCCGGCGGGCGACGTGGTCCGCATCGGCGTTCTGACGGACCTCAACGGCCCTTACCGCGACGTCACCGGCCCGACCAGCGTGGCTTGCGTGCGGCAGGCGGTGGAGGAGTTCACGGCGGCTAACCCATCCATCCGCGTCGAGGTCATCGCGGCCGACCACCAGAACAAGCCCGACGTCGGCGTGAACACCGTGCGGCAGTGGCTCGACCAGCGCGGCGTGGACGTGGTGACGGACGTGGGCAACAGCGCCATCGCGCTCGGCATCAACCCCGTCTGCGTGGAGCGCGACCGCGTCCACCTCAACGCCTCCGCCGCCACCTCGGAGCTGACGGGCCGCGCCTGCACGCCCAACACCGTGCATTGGAGCTACGACACCTGGTGCTTCGCCAACACCTCCGGCGCTGGGCTGACGCGCATGGGCGGCGACACTTGGTACTTCGTGACGGCCGATTACGCTTTCGGCCACGCCATCCAGCGCGACACCACCCGCGCCGTCGAGACTGCCGGCGGGCGGGTGCTCGGCGCGTCCGTGTACCCCTTCCCGTCCACCACCGACTTCTCGGCGTTCCTGCTGCAAGCGCGCGCGAGCCGCGCCAAGGTGCTCGGCCTCGCCATGGCGGGCGACGACCTGGTGAACTGCGTGAAGCAGGCGCAGGAATTCGGCCTGCCGCGCGGCGGCATGAAGCTCGCCGCCATCATCGGCTCCGTGACCGGCGTGCTGGCGGCGGGGATGAACACCATGCAAGGGATGTTCATCTCCGAGACCTTCTACTGGGACCAGGACGAGCGCACCCGAGCCTTCACCAAGCGCGTGCAAACCAAGCTGCCGGCGGGCGTGTTCCCGAACTACGTCCATGCCGGCAACTACTCCGGCGTCTTGCACTACCTGAAGGTCGTGAAGGAGTTGGGCGTCGGCGCCGCGAAGGCGTCGGGCCGCGCGGCGGTCGCGGCGATGAAGCGGATGCCCACGGACGACGACGCCTATGGCCAGGGCCGCGTCCGCGAGGACGGGCGCAAGATCCACCCGGCGCACCTCTACGAAGTGAAGCGCCCGGAGGAGAGCCGCTACCAGGGCGACGTCTACAAGGTCTCGATGACGATTCCCGCCGAGCAGGCGTTCCGGCCGGTGGCGGAGGGCGGGTGCCCGTTGGTGCGGAGTTGAGGCCGCGCCGTCCGGCGGGCGCCGGGCGCCCCGGCCCGACCCGGCGAGGCTGGCCGTGACGCCCGATGCCGCCGGCCTCCTCCTGTTCCTCGCCGCCGCGCTCGCCATCGCGGTCACACCCGGGCCGGGCATCTTCTACGTGGCCGCGCGCACCCTCGCGGGCGGTCGCGGCGAAGGGATCGCTTCCAGCTTCGGGACCGGCCTCGGCGGGTTGGTCCACGTCGCGGCCGGCGCGCTCGGCGTTTCGGCGCTGGTGATGGCGAGCGCGCAAGCGTTCACCGTCCTCAAGGTGGCCGGTGCCGCTTACTTGGTGTGGTTGGGGCTCAGGGCGATCCGCGAAGCGCGGCGCGTCCCGCCGCCGGAGCGCGCCGTCGCAACGGGCGCGGCTTGGGCCTTCCGCGAGGGCGTGGTCGTCGAAGCGCTGAATCCGAAGACCGCCGCCTTCTTCCTGGCCTTCATCCCCCAGTTCGTCGACCCGGCGCAGGGGGGCGTCGCGCTCCAGTTCGCGGCGCTCGGCTTGGTGTCGGTCGCGCTCAACACGCTGGTCGATGTGGCGGTGGCTTGCGCGGCGTCGCGCGCCCGCGACGGCCTCGCCCGGCGCGCCGGCTTGGTCCGCCGGTTGCGCGAAGCGTCCGGCGCCGTCCTTTGCGGGCTGGGCGTATCGCTCGCCTTCGCGCGCCGGGCAGGGTGAACCTCTTCGGGGCGGAGGCCGGGGGCGGCGTCCTGTTCCGCCGCGCGACGCCGGAGACGGGCGGCTTCGACGCCCTCGCCTCCGACGCCGTCGCCAAAGGGCACCGCTTCGTCGCCCGTTTGACCGATGAGTGGCGGAGCGGCGTCAATCGGTTCGACCGGCCGAGCGAGGCGCTCCGCGGCGCGTTCCTGGGCGGCGTCCTCGTAGCGGTGGGCGGCCTTGACGCCGATCCCTAGCTGCCGGACGGTTTCGGCACGGCGCGCCTGCGGCACGTCTACGTGCGTTCGGCTTGGCGGCGGACCGGGGTGGGCGCTGCCCTTACCCACCACTTGCTGTCGCTGGCCGGCCCCCGCTTCCGGCGCGTGCGCCTCCGCACCGGGAAGCCGGATGCGGCGCGGCTCTGCGAACGCTGCGGCTTCGAGCCCGTGGACGAGCAGGACGCGACGCACGGCTTCGTCGTGGCGCCCTGACCCGGCCCGCTCCCGCGTGCGGCGCTTTTACGCCAGCGCTTCGTTCACCTGCGCGACGGGTTGCACGTCGGTGAAGTTCGGTATGTCGCCGAAGACCTCGCTGCCGTGCGCGGCGCCGGCTTTTTGCAACGCCTCCGCCGATTCGAAGGAGAGCAGCGCCATCACGCGGAAGGGCGCAGGACCGCCGTCCGGCGTGCCGACCCCGCGCAGCAGGCGCAGGTCGGTGAGGCCCATCGGTTCCCAGCGCTGCCGCACCAGCGGGATGTGCTTGTCGAGGTAGTAGCGCTCGTCGAAGCGCGATCCGGGTTGGTTGGGGTAGAGCACGCTCACCAAGACCATGGCGGTTTCCTCCTTCTTAGGCTCGCCGGGGACTTGTAGCCCCTCCCCTTGCCCTGGCGCGAGCGAGCCCGCCTGGACGCACCGGCCCCGGGACTTCGCCGAACGGATGACGCGGGGCCCGCCGGGCCTCCCTTTGATGCCGCCCGACGCAGACCGGGACGGGAGAACGGGCATGGACGGATCGCCGGGCGGCGACAGCCGCCGGTCGCGCTTGCGATGGGCCGCGGCCGCTTTGCTCTCCGCGCTGGCGGCGCCGGCTCCCCCTGCCGCCGCCACCCCCGGCCGGTCGTGTTGGCGCTGCCCGACGCCCCCGGGCCGGACGGCCGCAGCCGGCCCTACCTCGACACGCTCAACGCGGCGGGCTTCGCCACCGTCGAATTCGTCCCGTCCGCCGGCGACGACGGGGCCGTCGAATCGACGCTGTCAACGGCGGACGGGCTCGCGGCCGTGCTTGGCGCGCTGGCGGCCGAGCCCCGCGTGGACGCGGCGCGGCTCGGCGTGCTGGCCTTCGGCGCCGGGGCGCACCGCGTTGCGCGAACCGGCCGGCGCTGGCGAACGCGCCGGCCGTCCTCCTCTACCCCGGCTGCGCCGGCCTACCGCCGCCGGGCGGCCGGCGGGTCCTCCTCCTGCACGGCGGGCTGGACCGCGCCGACGCGCCGGCCGGCTCTTGCGCCCGCTGGGCCACCGCCGGTCCGTCGGCGCGGCGGCACGAGTACCGGGACGCCACCTACGCCTGGGACTTCTCCGACGGCCCCTGGTCGGACGGCCTCGCTTTGCTGCCGAGCCCCGGCGATCCGTCGCGGCGGGTTTGGTTCCGCGCCGACCCGGGCGCCACCGCCGACGCGGCCGCGCGCGCTGGCGTCTTTCTGGCCGCCGCGCTCGGCGTGGCGGCCGCGGGGCGGCCGGGGGAGCCCGGGGCCGTTTCCTCCTTCGGCGCGGCGGCGTCCGGCGCGGGTCCGCGCCCGCCCGCGACCCTCACCGAGCGGCCATCGACAGCGTCGGGTGGATGAAGCCGTAGCTCAGGTAGCTGGACGCGCCCCAGTCGTTGATGCGCGGGTACCAGACCCGCACCAGGGACCAATCGTTGGCGGGCGAGACGTCCATCACCGGCTGGTCCCGCGCCGCGCGGCCCTTGGAAGCGCCCGAGGCCCAATTGGCGTGGTCCACCCGGATCTCCCGCGCCGACACCACGCGCGACACCACCGCGAGGTGCCCTTGCGGCAGGCGGGAGGTCCGCATCAGCACCAGCACGCTGCCGCGGCGCGGGTCGCGCCCGCGCCCGTAGTGGCCGGCCGCCGCGTCCCACCACGTCCAGGCGTCGCCGCGGAGCGGGATGCCGGAGCGCATCCGCGCGTAAGGGACGCAGGACCACGCCCCGGCCCCGTCGGGAGCGGGGACGCCGGAGCGGTACGACGGTCCCCGGGAGGGGCCGCAGGCGGCGAAGAGAAGGAACGCCGCGAGCGTCGCCGATGCGCGAAGGATGGAACCGACCCCCGTCCTGGTGCATAGGCAGGGTACCGGAGGCGGGCGCCAGCGCCCAACAGCAATCACGTCTTAGCGATCAATGCTGTGGCGCCCGGCGTTGCGATGCGGTATCAGATGCGGCGGGTTGGTTTCGGCCGCCCGTCCGATTAGCCGGATTCAGAGGTGTCATGGGCGTTTTCGCATTTCAGCTCCCACGGGGGCGGCCTTCGCGCCGCGCCGGACGGGGCGCCTGCCTGCTCGCGGCCTTGGGGATGCTCGCCGCGCCGGCCTCCGAGGCCGCGGCGCGCTGCGCCAGCGAGGGCGAACAGAGCGTCTTCGAAGTCGAGGCGCTCAAGTCCGAGCTGATGGTGGTGGGCATCACCTGCAAGCAGGAGGACCGCTACAACGCGTTCATCCAGCGCTACCAGCCGAAGCTCGCCGAGAATTACCGCTCGTTCGAGCAGCACTTCGCCCGCGCGCGCGGCGGCGCCAGGGCGAGGGACGCCTACGTGACCAACCTGGCGCAGGTCCGCGGCTTCGAGGCGCAGAAGCTCGGCAGCGACTTCTGCCTGCGGAATCCGGGGCTGTTCGACGAGGTGATGGCCCTTCCGGGCGCCGAGGTGCTGCCGGCCTACGCCGCCGGCAAGGACCTGATCCCCGAAAGCCTCGGCTCTTGCGCGACGCAGGCGGCCGCCCCCGCCCGGAGCGCCGCCGCGTCCCGGAGGCGCGGCCGGTGAGCGCCCCCGTGACCCGTTTCCGGACGCTGGCCGTGGTGGCCGGCCTCGCCGCGCTCCAGGCCGCTTGCGCCCAGCCGCAGGTGGCGGCGCCCGGCCCGCGCATCTACGCCGTGGATGTGCAGGGCAGGTCCGCCTTGTGCGACGCGCCGCAGCAGGGCGTGACGCTGGCCGCCGGCCGCCAGACCGAGGCGGCCCTGACGATGGGCAACGACGGCGGCTGGTGCGGCATCCGCACCGACCGCGCGGGTCCGGGCCTCGTCACCGCCAAGCCGGCGCACGGGCGCCTGCACGTCCGCAAGGTCGGCGCGACCACCCGCGTCGATTACATCCCGGACCGCGGCTTCGCCGGCACCGACACCTTCGCGGTGAAGCTGCTGCCGGACCAAGCGGAGCTGAGGGTGACGGCCAACGTGCAGGCCAGTTCCACACAGCAAACCGCGTCGACGGCCGCGGTCGCCGCACCGGAGCCGGCTCCGACGCCGCCCCCTGCGAAGCGCGCGGCGGCGGCGCCCCCCGCCCGCAAGGCCGCGCCCACCAAGCGCTGAACGGGGCGGTGCGCCGCGACCGGGGGGCTACCCGGCCGCGGCGGCCACCCCGCCGCCCAGGCCGGCGTACCATTCGGCGTAAGGCGTGTTGCGGGCGAGGCGCCGGTTGAGGTCCGGCGCCCCGTCCGTCCACCAGACCGGGCCGCGCTCGCCCAAGGTGCGCTTGGCCGCGTCCACGGCGGCGCGGGCATCCCGGAGCGCGGCGGCGTCCCCGGCGCGGTTGGCCGCGGCCACCGCCCGCCGCGCCGCCATCAGCTCCCGTGTCAGCTCCGCGCGGCGCTCCATGGGCAAGGCGGGGTCCGCCATGCGCCACAGCCGGCCGCGCACCACGAAGTAGCGCCCGTCCGGCGTGACCGGGTGCGCCGGCGCGCCGGCCAGGTCAGGCCGCGGCCTGCTGCCGCGCGGCGGGGACGCGCCGCATGGCGCCGCCCGGCGTGCATCCCGGCACCGACGCCGCGAGGTCCGCCGCCTGGAGCAGCTTCGGCCAGTCCGTGCCGGTCTCGACCCCCATGCGGTTGAACAACCAGACCACGTCCTCCATGGCGACGTTGCCGGTCGCCCCGGGCGCGAAGGGGCAGCCGCCGATGCCGCCGGAGGCCGCGTCGAAGATGCGGCAGCCCGCCTCCCACGCCGCCGCCACGTTGGCCACGCCCATGCCGTAGGTGTCGTGGCCGTGGAAGGCGAAACGCTTGCCCCAGGAGGCGTGCGCCTGTTCGAAGACCCGCCGCACCTGGTCGGGCGACGCGTTGCCCGTGGTGTCGGCGAGCGCGATCTCCATGAAGGGGTCGAGCGCCACCGCCCGCTCGATCCAGTCCAGCGCGTCGGGCTCGGGCACCACGCCCTCGAAGGGGCAATGGAACACGCAGGAGAGATTGAAGCGGAATTTGGTGCCCTTGGGCGCCTCCCGCACGAGGGCGGAGAGTTCGGCGAAGCTTTCCTCGCGGGCGCGGTTGAGGTTGGCCTTGTTGTGGCTTTCCGTGACCGACATGAACAGGCCGAGGCGGTCGGCGCCGGCGTTCATGGCAAGGTCGAAGCCGCGGCGATTCGGCACCAGCACGGTGCATTCCAGCCCTTCGAGCTGCTTGGCCGCCTTCAGCACGTCGCCCGTGTCGGCCATCTGCGGCACGGCGCGGGGCGACACGAAGCTGCCCACCTCCATGCGGCGCAGCCCCGCCTCGTAGCACGCGCGGACGAGCGCGATCTTGGTGTCCGTCGGCACGAAGGGGCCAATGGATTGCAGGCCGTCGCGCGGGGCGACCTCGGACAGTTCCACTTTTTGCGGCATCACGCGCCTCCTTCTCCCGCCAATAACTCCCGGAAGACGAGATCGTTGTGCGCGCCCACAGCGGGGCCGGTCCAACGCACCATGCTGGGCGGTTCGACACCGTCCAGGCGGAAGGGCGCGGCCGGGTGCAGCACCGGGCCGAGCAGCGGGTCCTCCACCCGCATCACCGTTTGCCGCGCGTGGAAGTGCGGATCCTCGGCGCAATCGCGGATGTCGTAGAGGCGGGAGCAGGGCACGTCGGCCTTCTCCAGCGCGGCTTCGGCCTCTGCCGCGGGCAGGGTGCGGGTCCAGGCGGCGATGGCGGCGTCCAGCTCCTCCACGTTGGCGCAGCGCAGGCCGTTGGTGGCGAAGCGCGGGTCCTCGGCCAGCTCCGGCCGGCCGATCGCGGGCATCAAGCGGCGGAAGATCAGGTCGGAGTTGCCGGCGATGCAGAGCCATTTGCCGTCGGCGCAGGGGTAGGTGTTGGTGGGCGCGGCGGTCTTGAGGGCGGCGCCCTGCGGCTGCCGCACCCAGCCGAACATCCCGTACTCCGGCAGCATCCCTTCCATCAGGCTGAACACGGAGGAGACGAGGTCCACGTCGATGACGCGGCCACGGCCGTCGCCGCCCGGCCGGTCGCGGCCCCAGCAGGCGGACGCCACGGCCATCGCGGCGTACATGCCCGCGAGGTCGTCGCTGATGGACACGCCGCAGCGCGGGGGCGGGAGTTCGGTTTGGCCGGGGTTGGCGGTGAGGTGGCGCAGGCCCCCTTTGGCTTCCCCGATGGCGCCGAAGGCAGGCTTGTCGCGGTAGGGGCCGTCCTGGCCGTAGCCGCTGATGCGGGCGATGACGAGGCGCGGGTTGGCGGCGTGCAGCGCCTCCGGCCCGAGGCCGAGGCGTTCGAGCTGGCCGGGGCGGAAGTTCTCCACCAGCGCGTCGGCCCGCTTGGCCAGTTGGAGGGCGCGCTTCTTGCCCTCCGCCGATTTGAGGTCGAGCGTCACCGAGAGCTTGTTGCGGCCGTGGACGCTGAACCAGACCGCGTGGCCGTCCTTCTGGCTGCCCCAGCCGCGCACCGGGTCGCCGTCGGGCGGCTCCACCTTGATGACCTCGGCGCCGAGGTCGGCCAGCAGCCGCGTGGCGAAGGGCGCGGCGATGTAGTGGCCGAGTTCGACGATCTTGAGGCCGTCGAGCGGCAGGCCTTTGGGCGCGGACATGGGCTCTCCCGGTGGCGGTTTTCGTTAGCCGCCACCCTTAGCCCTGGCCGTCCGCGGGCAAAAGCGCCGAGGGGCGCCTGCCGGTTCAGGCCGCGGCGCGGTCCGTGCCGGGCAGCAGCGCCGCCGCGCGCCCGGCGAGGCGGCGGCGCGTCGCGGCGGGCACCTGGCGGGCGGCCTTGGCGCGCGGCAGCGCCATCTCGGCCACCGGCGCCGGCTCGGCGGCGGCCTCGTGCTCGGCCCAGTTGTCGAAGGCCAGGCGCGCCACGTTGTCCACGAAGCTCTCCGCCGGCACCCCTTCCGCGAGGACCAGGGAGTGGTCGGCGAGCTCCACGTGCCAGTAGGCGAAGACCTCGGGCACGCCCCGCTCGCGCCTGATCGTGGCGCCGTTCACCAGGGCGCCGGCCTGGATGAGCACGCCGTCCACCAGCAGGGCGTGGTCGGGCGAGACCAGCAGGTCGCGCCGGGGCAGGCCCTCGCCCAGCGCCCCGGCCGCGATCCTGACCGGCAGCACGCGCAGCGGGTCGGCGAAGCGGGTGGAAACCGTCTGCCGGCCGAGCCAGCGGACCGGCTTGGCTTCGCCGTCGGCGGTGAGCACCAGGTCGCCGGCCTTCAGCGTCTCCACCGCGACCTCGCCCCCGGGCACCGCCACCAGCGTCCCGGGGTAGAAGCACACGGGGTCCGCGGCGAGCGCGTCGCCTTGGCCCGCCGCGGGGTTGCCGGCTTGGTCCGTGACCTGCACGGCCGCGGACACGTCGCCGCGGAGGCCGGACACATCGGCCGTCTGCGCGCCATTGGCGGAGAAGGTGCGGGTGACGCTGCCGCCGGCCGAACCGGTGAAGGTGACGGCGGCGGTCGAGCCGTCGTCGAGCCCGGAGACGGTCAGGGTGACGGCGGCGCCGCCCGGCGAGGCCGCCGCGTCCATCAGGTCCACCGCCACGTCGGCGTCGGGGGCGGTGTCCACGGTCGTCGTGAAAGCGGCGGAGGAGGCTTGGTTGCCGGCCGCGTCGGCGGTCCGGGCCGTCAGGGAAACCGGGCCGTTGGGCAAGGCGGAGGTGGTGGCCGCCCACGTCCCGTTCGACCCGGCGGTGGCGGTGGCGACCACGGTCGAGCCGTTCAGGATCTGGACGGTGGCGCCGGCGGCCGCCGTTCCGGTCAGCGTCAAGGTGGTGTCGTCGGTGGCGCCGCCGCCGGTGAGCGCGCCCTGCACCGCGCCCGCGTCGTCGGACACGGCGCCGATGCTCGGCGCCGCCGGCGGGGTCTTGTCCAAGGTGACGCCGTTGCCCGTGGGCGGGTTGGCGTAGTTGGTGGTCGTGCCGCCGTTGGTGACGGCCGCATTGGCGATGGTGACGGTGCCGTCGCCCAGGCCCGACAGGTCCACGGCCGCCGAACCGTTGGCGGTGAAGGTGTGGCTGACGGTGGCGCCGCCCGCGCTGCTCCGGAAGGTGACGACGGCGATGGCGCCGCTTCCGAGGCCGCTGATGGCGACCGGGGTGGCAGCCGCTTCCGACGCGTTCACCAGCCTGTTGGAGTCGCCGAAGGAGAAGGTCGGCGCGGCGACGGTGAGGACCGCCTTTTCGTAGAGCGGCGAATTCGCGTCGGTCAGCGGCGGCCATTCGGGGTTGTTGTTGCCCGTCCCGTCCGACGGGTTGGCGTCCCGGACCCAGTTGGCGGGGTTGGTGTAGGCGGCCCGCGCCGCGTCCGCGTCCGCGTAGTTGGTCCCGGCCGTCGCGCGGTTGATGGATCCCACGTCGAGGTCGGTTGCGGTGGTGGTGAGGTTGACGATGCTGGTGCCGGCGGAGAGCGTGCCGACGCTGCCGTCGCCGAAGAGCATCGCGGCGACGTAGGTGCCGGGCGAGGCGACCGTGCCGGTGACGGCGAACACGCTGTCGGACCGCGAACCGGTGTTGTTGCTGACGTTCCACCCGCTCGCCTGCTGGGTGATGCTGCCCCCGCCGATCACGGTCGCCGTGTTGGACGGCGCCGCCCCGAAACCGATCTGCACCACGGTGCCGGCCGGCAACGTGGCAGCGCCGTTGGTCCAAACGAAATTCGCGTCCGCGCGCAGCGTCGTTCCGTTCTTGTCCCCTTCGAAGAACCGGATGCTTTCGCCCGCTGCGATCGGATTCAACACGATGAAGGCGACGCCTTCCGAGGTGTTGTCGAAGCTGTAGGCGACGAAGGCTATCGAACCGGCGGCGACGGCCATCTTGGCTCTCCGGGAAGGGCGCGGCGATTTCGTTCCGGACCATTAATATACTTTTGGTTGATAAATTGAAACGAAAATCGCTCAAAAATTACATATGAATTGGCAAATGAGACGGGGAATGGCCGGATTGCCCGCCCAGGCCGCCGTGCGAAACTGCCGCTCCACCGGAACACGGAAAGGCGCGCCATGCCCGACGACGGCACCGCAACGGAAGAAGCCTTGGCGGAAGCCGCGGGCCTGCGCCTCGCTTGGAACCGTCACCGCGCGGACATGCTGGACGCGATCCGCCGCATGGACGCCCTGCGAGGGAGCTTCGCCCGTCCGGCGGACCCCGCCGCCGAGCCCTCGCCGCCTTACGCCCTGCCGACCCGGGCGGAGCGGGAGGGGCGCCGATGAGTTCGACCCCTAGCCCGCACGCGCTCACCTTGGCGGACGCCGCGGCGCTGATCGCCGCGCGGCGCCTGTCGCCGGTGGAATTGCTGCGGGACTGCCTGGACCGCGTCGCCGCGCTTGACCCGCGGCTCAACGCCGTGGTCCGCCTGCTCGCGGGCGGCGCCATGCGCGACGCCCGCGCGGCCGAGGCGGAGATCGCGCGTCCCGGCGGCGGCCCGCGTTCGCCGCTGCACGGCATCCCGGTCGGGATCAAGGACATCATCGACCTCGCGGGCGAGCCGACCACCTGCCACTCGAAGCTCTGCCTCGACCGCGTGGCGGCGGCGGACGCGGCGGTGGTGGCGCGGCTGCGGGCGGCGGGCGCGGTGTTCCCGGCCAAGCTGGCGACGCACGAGTTCGCCATCGGCGGCCCTTGCTTCGACCTGCCCTTCCCGCCGGCGCGCAACCCGTGGAACCCGGCGCACCACCCGGGCGGATCGTCGTCCGGCTCCGGCGCGGCGGTGGCGGCGCGGATGATGCCGGCGGCGCTCGGCACCGACACCGGCGGCTCGGTGCGGCACCCGGCGACGCATAGCGGGCTGGTCGGCCTGAAGCCGACCTATGGGCTGGTGTCGCGCCGGGGCGTGTTCCCGCTCGCCTTCACCCTCGACCACGTCGGGCCGATGGCGCGCACCGTGCGCGACTGCGCGCTGCTGCTGGGCGCGATGGCGGGGCCGGACGCGGCGGACCCGGGCAGCGCCATGCGCCCGCCGGAGGATTACGCGCGGGACCTGCACCTCGGCTTGCGGGGCTTGCGCGTCGGCTACGTCCGCCACTTCCACGAGCGCGACACGCCCGCGACGCCGGAGGTGGCGGCGGCGCTGGACGAAGCGGCGCGGGTGCTGGCGGCCGAGGGCGCGGAGGTGCGCGACGTGGCGCTGCCGCCGCTCGGCGAGTTCGCGGCGGTGAACCGGGTGATCCTGTCGGGGGAGGCCGCCGCGGTGCACGAGCCCTGGTTGCGCGAGCGGCCCGGCGACTACGCCGGGCTGACGCGGCGGCGCCTGCTGCCGGGGATGCTGCTCTCCGCCGTGGATTACGTGCAGGCGCAGCGGCGCCGCGCGGAGCTGGTGGCGGCGGTGGAGGAAGCGTTCCGGGAGGTGGACCTGCTGTTCTGCGCGTCCTCCATGGACCCGGCCTGCCGCATCGACGACCCGGACGAGGTGGACCGCACCTACCCGCGGCAGGCGCGCACGCCCTTCAACGTCACCGGCCACCCGGCCGTGTCGGTGATGTGCGGAGTCAGCCGCGCAGAGGGGCTGCCGCTCGGGCTGCAACTGGTGGCGCCGGCCTTCGCGGAGGCGACGCTGCTCCGCGCCGCCGCGGGTTACGAGCGGGCGGCGCCGTGGCGGGAGATGGCGCCGGCGCTGTAGCCGTCACCGCGCCGCCCACCATTCCGCCATCGCGCGCGACGAAGCGCCTATGAACGCGGCGAGCCTCCGCGGCAATCGGGCGCGGGATGGCGGCGGAGGCGAGGCCGCCAGGCGCTCGAGCAGCACCTCCGGCGGGCAGGGCAGGCCGGTGAGCGGGTCGCGGTAGCGCGGATAGAGGATCAGCGCGCCGGCGACGAGTTCATCGAGCGACAGGCGCCGTCCGCGGCGCGGCGGCGGGTCGCGGTCCTCCGTCAGCCCCCAGCCGGCGTAGAAGGGGCGGCCGTGCGTGACGACGCGGCGGCCGCGCAGCAGCGCCTCGAAGCCGGAGAGCGAGGACAGGCAATGCGCCTCGTCCACCAGCGCGTAGAGCGGCGCGATCGGCACGGCGGACAGGACGCGGTCGGCGAGGCGCCGGGCCTCGCCGGGCGGCACGGCGCCGCGGCGCATCCCGGCCTCCACGTCCGGGTGCGGCTTGTAGAGCACGACCGCATCCGGGTTCTCCCGCCGCACCGCGCGCAGGAGGTCGAGGTTGGTGCGGATGCGCGCGCCGCCGCGGCGCACCGCCGCGTCGTCCTCCACCTGCCCGGGCACGAGGATGGCGCGGCGGCCAGGCGGCAAGTCGAGCGGCGGCGGGTCGCCGCGCAGGTTGTATTTGGTGATGGCGCCGGCGAGGAGCGCTTCGCGCAGCCGCGCGGCGCGCGCCAGCAGCGCCGGCGCGAAGTCCGTCTCCGAGAGCAGCGCTTCCAGGTCGCTCGGCGCCGACGGGTCGTAGTGGATGCCGCGCCCGTCCAGCACCAGGGAGGCGGCGGGGGCGAACAGCGCGCCGAGGCCGGCGGAGCGGACGAAGCCGTCCTCCACCTGCACCAGCGGCACGCCGGCGGCGGCGGCGCGGGCGGGCAGGCCGGGCGGCATCACCGAGGACCACACCGCCACCGCGCCGCCCTCGCGCTTGGCGTCGCGGACCGCGTCGGAACCGCGCATGCGGACGCGCGGCGGACCGGCGGCGCTCGACAGGCTGTCCTTCAGCCGGCGGTGCTTGAACCACTCGACGCCGGTGCAGGACGCGATGCCCCGGTTCTCGGCCTCCGCGGCGCGCCAATCCGCGAGTTGCGCGATGGCCTCCGCCGCCGTCCAGGGCCGCGCGCGGAAAGGGTCGGCCCAGCGCGTCGCGGCCAGCAGGGCCGCGAACGCGGCCGCTGGGGGCGGAGCCGCGACGTGGGGGCGCACCGTGACGCCCGGGGCGGCTGCGCCGAGCAGCGCTAAATCGTCGTCGGGGCCGAGCACGTGCAGCTCCGCCGCGAGGTCGAGCAAGGTCCAGGGCGCGAGCCTTCCCGGCAAGCGGCGTTCGCCGGCGAGCACCGGGCGCGCGCCGGCGGGCGCCGCGGGGTCCGTCGCCAGCAGCACCGGCCGGCCGCCGG
>NZ_BAAAFZ010000066.1:0-9179 GCF_039523795.1 Craurococcus roseus
CTGCGCGTCGTCACCCACAGCCTCATGCTCCTCGCCGATCCGGCGTGAGCCTTTCAACAGAGCATCGCCCGCTTCCAGCCATTCCGGCCGTCCGCGCAGCCCGAGCGCGCCGCGCACCGCGCTGCACGCCACCCAGCCGGCGGCCACCACCACCTCCGGCCGGCACTCCAGCAGGGCGGCGCGCACGCGCGAACGGGCGCCGGGGTACCAGTTGCCCGACGGCGGCCGGTCCAGCGCGTTGACCCGCCGCGCCGCCGCCAACAGGTCGGGGGCCACGCCCCAGCGCCGGCACGCGGCGGCGAACCACGCGCTGCCCTCGGGCAGCGCTTCCCCGCCCGTCGGCAGCGTCGGCGGGAAGGACTCCAGAACCACCAGGACGCGCGTCCCGGCATCGGCGTGATCGGTTTCGGCCATTCGCACTCTCCGTCGAGGGTTGGCGGGCGGCGCTTGTCCGCCCCGCACCTCCCTTGACGGCGCGGCGGCGGCCTTCCGGACACGCGCGCCCCCGATCCAGGAGAAGCAAGACCGTGACCACACCACCCGCCGCCGGGCCCGCAGCGCCCGGCGACGCGATCACACGCGACATGGTCGAGGCGGCACGGCACGGCGCCTCGCGTGCGTTGCGCTCCGATGGCGCATGCGACATCGAGGACGCCGCTGCGGACGCGCTGGCCAGGCTGGCGGCGCTCGGCGGCCTGCCCAAGCGGATCGAGCGGCCCGCCGCCTTCGCCGCCGCGTGCGGGCGCAACGCCGCGATCGATGGGCGCCGCCGTGCGCTGCGGGACCGTGCGCTGCGCGTACGCTTGACGGCGGCGCCCCGGGCCCTGTCCACGCGCGAGGCGATGGGCCTGCCGCCCGGCTGGCACCCGCAGGAGGTCCGCCCGCAGGCGCGGGACGCCCTCGCGGCGCGCCGGATGTTGCGCCGGTCGCCCTCGCCTTCCTTGCGGTCGGCCGCGAAGGCGCTCGCGCTGCTGCTCGGCGGCGCGCCGCTGCCCGACCACGGCGGCGATGCCGACCGGCGCCGCTTCGACCGCGGCGTCGCCCGGCTCGCCCGGCTCATGCGCGGCCGTCCCTGACCCGGCCCCCGGTTCCTCGACCGGGCCACCCGGCCCCCGCCGCTGGGCCGCTCTTCTCCCCTCCCCCCCGAACACACGGAGCATCCCATGCTCGACGACACCAGCGGCGCGTCCCGCCGGCCTTCGCCCTTCTCCTGGCTCCACGCCCTCGGACTCCACCCTTCCGACCTCGCCGGGTTCGGCGCCGAGGTGCGCCTCGCCGGCCGGGAGTTGCGAGCCCTCCACCGCGACGCCGCCGGCCGGAGCACCGGCTGGGAGCGCGTGGTGGCCGGCCCGCACGGACGGACGGACGGACGGACGGACGGACGGCTCCGCTACGCGCACACCGAGGGCGGCGCCAAGGCGCTGTTCCGCTCGCCGCCGGGCCGCACCTACAGGTTGCTGGTCACCGACGGCGCCTTGCCCGCCATCGCCGCCGCGGCCTGCGACCGGCGCTGGTCCGCCACCTGCTACGCCGGCGTCGGCGGCGTGTGAACGGCGGCGGCCGCCCGGGCCGTGGCCGCCCTCGTCGCCGGCGGGATCGCCCGCGTCGTGCTCGCCCTCGCCGCCACCGAAGCCGGCGGGCGCATGGCCCGGGCCGCGCTGGCCGACCTCGAGGGCTTGCCGGCTTGCGTCGAGACCAGGCACCCGGGCTGCGGCACCTGGATCGCCACGCTCCAGCGGCAGCGCGGCGGGCTCGGCCCGCGGCCCGCGAACCCGCGCCTGCCGCCGGCCGCGGGGGGCGCCGCGCCATGACGGCCACGCCCGACCGCTCCGCGGCCGCCCTCGCGCGCTGGCTCGCCGCCCTGCCCGGCTGGCCGCTCCTCATGGACCTGGCGACCGCCCGCCGGTTCACCTCCACAACCCGCGCCCAGTTCAACGCCCTGGTGGCGTGCGGCCTGTGGCCGCCGCCCCGCGAGCTTCTACCCGGCCACCGGAGGTGGCACCGGGAGGAACTGGCGATTCGGGCTGCGCGCCTGTTCCGGATCGAGCCCGATCGGCATGACGAAGACCGACACGAAGCGGGGGCGGCGCAAGCCGCGCTCGACGCCTTCGACCCCCGCGCCGCCGCCCTACGTCAAGGTCGTCGCCAAGGCGGACGGTGGGGCCTACCTCTACTACCAACGCGACGGCCAGCGCGTCGCGTTGCCGGGCCCGTTGGGGTCCGTCGCCTTCCACGGCGCCTACGACCGTGTCCACCGCGGCTTCGAGGGCAGCAGGGCCCCGGCGGCCGAGCGCGTCATCCACACCGTGGAGCGCGCCATCGCAACGTACCTCGGATCCGCCGACTTCCGGGCGTTGAAGCCCGGGTCGCAAGGCGACTACCGACGCGTCCTGGACCGGTTCCGCGCCCACTTCGGCGAGGTCCTGCTCCCCCGGATCACGGAGCCATGGTTGCAGGCCTTACGCGACAAGTACGCGCCCGACCGGGCGAGTGGCGACGGGGGGCGCGCCAACGACTGGACCGCGCTCCGCAGCCGGATGATCGCGGTCGTGGACACCTACCGCAAGCGCCACCCGGAGGCCGCCGCCGGCAATCCGTGGCGCGACGTGCGCCGCCTCAAGGCGGCGGCGGCCCGGTCGCACCGGCCCTGGCCGTCCGGCGTGCTCCTCAAGGTCATGGCCGGCGCCACGCCCGAGTTCCGGGCGCTCTTGGTGGGTTACCTGCTCACCGCCCAACGCGGCGGCGACGTCACCGCCTTCAGCCCGGACCGGTACGACCCCGCGGCGCGGACGCTGGACCTGCAGCAGGAGAGACCGGCGAGCCGATGCTGATACACGTGCCCGAGACGCTCGCGCGCGCGATCGAGGGCAGCGCGGGCGACACGCCGACTGCCTGTTCGTCACCCCGCGGGGCCGCCGCTGGACCGCGGCCAACGCGCAGGAGACGCTGCAAACCCTGCTGACCAACCTCGGCCAGCCCCGCTACACGCTGCACGGGCTCCGGGCGACCGGCGCCGCCGCGCTCAAGATGCTGGGTTTCGAGAACCGGGCCATCCGGGCCCTCACCAGCCACACCAGCGACGCGAACCTGGAGATCTACCTGGCGGGCGTCGACCACTACCCGCTGGCGCGCGAGGCGCAAGAGGCGCTGGAAGAGAAGTTCGGCCCCATCCTCGACGAAGCCGTGAGCAAGGGCGAACGGGGCAAGGCGGCCGGCGCGACCGGGCGGGAGGCGGCGAGGCTCGGGGTGGTCGGCCGCGCCCGCGCGAGGCGCCGAACGGCACGCGAACGGCACCGCGAAAGCCCAGGAATGGAACGCGAAACGCGAGTGGAAACTGGAAACCGCCGGCGCCGCGCCCAAGTCACTGAAAACGAAAGTGGCGTCCCCAACGGGATTCGAACCCGTGTTACCAACGTGAAAGGCTGGTGTCCTAGGCCTCTAGACGATGGGGACGTGCCGGCGCCGGTTAATGGACCGCGCTGCGCGGGTCAAGCCGCCCGCAGCATAATCAGCCGCCGCCGGCCGGCACCGGCGCCGCGTCCACCACGTGCAGGCAGGCCGTCACCGAGTCGTTCCAGCGCTCCGCCCGCAGCGCCCCGCACAGGTGCAGCGGCACGCCGCCCGAGTTCAGGAGCGCCTGCGCCAACGGCCCGTCCTTGGCGCGGAAGCAGATGGCCTTGAGGCGTCCCCCGCCGCCCTCGCCCTCCAGGAAGGCCCTCACCGTGTTGCCCTCCTTGCCCACCCGGTCCGCCCGCACCACGCGCGCGCGCGGGAGGGCGAAAGTCGGCTCCTCGTTGCCCGCGCCGAAGGGCGCCAAGCGCTCGACCTGCAAGGCGAGGTCCGTGCTGGCGGCGCCCACCGCCATCGCGCCTTCCACAACCAGATCGGCCGCGCCCGGCAAGGCCGCGGCCCCGTGCAGCCGCTCGTTCAGGAAGGCATGCACCTCTTCCCACCGCGAAACGGCGAAGCTGAACCCGGCCGCCATCGCGTGGCCGCCGCCCGTTTCCAAAAGCCCCGCCTGCCGCGCGGCGATCACCGCGCTCCCGAGGTCCACGCCCGGCACCGAACGCCCGGAGCCCTTGGCGAGCCCGCCGGCGACGCCCGCCACGCAAGCCGGCCGGTTGAACCGCTCCTTCACCCGCCCTGCGACGATCCCGACCACGCCGGGGTGCCACCCCTCGCCGCAGATCAGCACCACCGGGTGGCCCGCCGCCACCTGCGCCTCGGCCTGGGCCAGCGCGCCGCCCAGCACCTCCGCCTCGACCTCCTGCCGCCGGCGGTTCACGGCGTCCAGCCGCTCCGCCATGGCGCGCGCCTCCACCGGGTCGTCGCAGAGCAGCAGCCGCAGCCCGAGGTCGGGTTCGTCCACGCGCCCTGCGGCGTTGATGCGGGGGCCGAGCACGAAGCCGAGCGAATGGGCGGTCGGCGCGTCCTTCACGCCGCCCACCTCCAGCAGCGCCGCGATCCCCGCCCGGCCGCGCCGCGCCATCACCTTCAAGCCCTGCGCGACGAGCGCCCGGTTCACGCCGGTCAACGGCATCACGTCGCACACCGTCGCCAGCGCCACGAGGTCGAGCAGGTCCAGCAGCCGCGGCTCATGCCCGCGCGCGAAGTGCCCGGCGCGGCGCAGCGCCCGGTGCAGCGCCACCACCGTCAGGAAGGAGACGGAGGCGGCGCAGAGGTGCCGCAGGCCCGAGCCGCAATCGAGCCGGTTCGGGTTCACCGCCGCGTGGACACGCGGCAGCGCGCCCTCCGCCTTGTGGTGGTCCAGCACCACCACGTCCGCCTGCCCCCTCGCCTCCTCCAGCGCCGCGTGCGCGGCGATGCCGCAGTCCACGCACACGATCAGCGTGGCGCCGCGCGCGCACAGCTCGCGTATCGCGGCCGGGTTCGGGCCGTAGCCCTCGCGGATGCGGTCCGGGACGTAGTGCGTCACCTCGCAGCCGAGGTCGCGCAGCGCGCGAACCATCAGCGCACCCGAGCACGCGCCGTCCACGTCGTAGTCGCCGAACACCGCGACCGTCTCGGCCTCGCGCACCGCGCTGGCGAGGCGAGCGGCGGCCGCGTCCATGTCCACCAGCACGGACGGGTCGGGCAGCAGGGCGCGGAGCGTCGGCTCCAGGAAATCGGCCGCGGCCTCCGGCCCCACGCCGCGCGCCGCCAGGAGCCGCCCGACCAGTTCCGGCACGTCGAGCCGCTGGGCGATGGCCAGCCCGGCCCGGCCGTCGCCGCCGTTGCGCCAAACCCAGCGCCGACCGGTGGCGCTGCGCCCGATGCCGAGCGCCGGCCCGGCCGCGGCGGCGTCCGCGTCAGCGAAAGCCGTCGCGCTCAAGGGGCGTAGACCGGCCGCTTCACCGCGAAGTTGTGGTGCCCCTCCACGTAGCGCACGGTGCCGGACTTGCTGCGCATGACTATGGAGTGCGTCACCGCGCCGCCCGGGAATCGGCGTACGCCGCGAAGCATCGGGCCGGTGGTCACGCCGGAGGCGGCGAACATCACCTCGCCACGCGCCATGTCCTCCAGCCCGTACTTCCGGTTCGGGTCCGTGATGCCCATCTCGCGCGCCCGCGCCGTCTGCGCGTCGTCCTCGAACAGCAGCCGCCCCTGCATCTGTCCGCCGATGCAGCGCAACGCCGCCGCAGCCAGAACGCCCTCCGGCGCGCCGCCGGAGCCCATGTACATGTCCACGCCCGTTTCCGCTTGCGACACCGCCACCACGCCGGACACGTCGCCGTCCGGGATCAGCATGATGCGCGCCCCGGCCGCGCGGCAGCGCGCTATCGGCTCCTTGTGGCGGTCGCGGTCCAGCAGGCAGACCACCAAGTCGGAGACCTCCGCCTTCCTGGCCTTGGCCAGCTCCCGCAGGTTGCGCTCGGGCGACTCGTCGATGTCCACCACGTCCGGCGGCAGCCCCGGCCCGACCGCCAGCTTCTCCATGTAGACGTCCGGCGCGTGGAGGAACCCGCCCCGCTCGGCCAGCGCCACCACGGCCATGGCGTTCGGCATGCCCTTGGCGGTGAGGGTCGTGCCTTCCAGCGGGTCCACCGCGATGTCCACCCACAACCCCTCGCCGTCCTTGGCGTGGAGGCCGACCTTCTCGCCGATGTAGAGCATCGGCGCCTCGTCCATCTCGCCCTCGCCGATCACCACCGTGCCGCAGATGTCCACGGTGTCGAAGGCCAGGCGCATCGCCTCCACGGCGGCGCCGTCGGCGGCGTTCTTGTCCCCCTTGCCCATCCAGAGGCTCGCGGCCAGCGCGGCGGCTTCCGTCACCCGCACCAGCTCCAGGGCCAGGTTGCGCCCCACCACCAAGCCCGATTTGGGCTCAAGCCTCCCCGACATCTCCGCCTCCGCATCGATCAAGCAAGCAGGTATGCCACCGCCGCGCGGCCGGCGCAGCCTACATCGGCTCGATCCGGATCAGCGCCGGCCGCTCCAGCACCGATTCCAGCGCCGCGATGCGCCCCAGCGCCGCCCGCATGGCCGCTTCCTCGCAATCGTGCGTCGTCATCACCACCGGCACCGCCTCGCCCGGCGCCCGCCCGCGCTGGAGCATCGCTTCCAGGGAGATGGCGCCGTCGCGGAGGATGCCGGTCACGTCCGCGATCACGCCCGGCCGGTCCAGCACCATCAGCCGCAGGTAGTAGGCGCCGACGTGCCGCTCCATCGGCAGCGCCGGGGCCGAGCCGCCCAGCGACGAGTCGGCGCCCCACACCGGCGCGTGCCGGCCGCGCGCGAGGTCGATCAGGTCGGCCGCCACGGCGCTCGCCGTCGGCCCCGCCCCGGCGCCGCGCCCCTCCAGCACCAAGCGCCCGGCGAAGTCGCCTTCCGCCACCACGGCGTTGAACACGCCCTCCACGTGGGCGATCGGCGAGGCGGCCGGCACCATGCAGGGATGCACCCGCGCCGAAACCCCGCCGTCCCCGGCCTGGGACGCGATGCCGAGCAGCTTGATGCGGTAGCCCAGCTCCTCCGCCAGCGCGATGTCGAGCGCGCTGACGTCGCGGATGCCCTCGACGTGGACGGCCGCGAAGTCCACCGGCCGGCCGAAGCACAGCGCCGCCAGGATCGCCAGCTTGTGCGCGGCGTCCACGCCGTCGATGTCGAAGGAGGGGTCGGCCTCGGCGTAGCCCAGCCGCTGCGCCTCCGCGAGCACCTCCGCGAAGCCGCGCTTCCCCTCCCGCATGGTCGTAAGGATGTAGTTGCACGTCCCGTTGAGGATGCCGGCCACGCGCCCGATGCGGTTGGCGGCCAAGCCCTCGCGCAGCGCCTTGATGGCCGGGATGCCGCCCGCCACCGCCGCCTCGAAGGCCAGCGGCACGCCCTTCGCCGCCGCCACCTCGGCCAGGGCCGCGCCGTGGACCGCGAGCAGCGCCTTGTTGGCGGTCACGACCGGGCGCCCGGCGCGGAGCGACGCCTCCACCAACCGCCGCGCCGGCCCCTCGCTGCCGCCGATCAGCTCCACCACCGCGTCCACGTCCGGGTCGGCGGCCAGCGCCACCGGGTCGTCGTGCCAACGCACCCCGCGCAGGTCGAAGCCGCGGTCGCGCCCGCGGTCGCGCGCGGACACGGCGGCGACCTCCACCGGCCGCCCGGCCCGCGCCGCCACAACCTCCGCGTTGTCGCGCAACAGCTTCAACAGCCCGGCGCCCACCGTGCCGAGGCCGGCGACGCCGACGCGGAGCGGCGCCACGCTCATGCCCGGACCAGCTCCGGCGACGCCGGCGCCTCGGCCGCCGGCCCGGCGTTGTCGCCTTGCAGGAAGGCGCGGATGCCCCGCAGCGCCTGCCGTATGCGGTGGTTGTTCTCCACCAAGGCGATGCGCACGTGCCCGTCCCCGTGCTCGCCGAAGCCGAGGCCCGGCGCCACCGCGACCTTCGCCTTGGCCAGCAGCAGCTTGGAGAACTCCACGCTGCCGAGGTGCCGGAAGCGCTCGGGAATCGGCGCCCACACGAACATGCTGCCTTCCGGCGAGGGCACGTCCCAACCGGCGGCGCGCAGGCCCTTCACCAGCAGGTCGCGCCGCTCGCGGTAGAGGACGCGCATCTCCGCCACGCTGTCCTGCGGCCCGTTCAGCGCCGCCGTCGCCGCCACCTGGATCGGCGTGAAGGCGCCGTAGTCGAGATAGCTCTTCACCCGCGCCAGCGCCCCGATCAGCCGCGGGCTGCCCGCCGCGAAGCCCATCCGCCAGCCGGGCATGTTGTAGGTCTTGGACATGGAGGTGAACTCCACCGTCACCTCCTTCGCCCCCGGCACCTCCAGCACCGAAGGCGGCGGCGTCGCGCCGAAATACAGCTCCGCGTAGGCGAGGTCGGACAGGATGAACAGCTCGTGCCGCCGGCACAGCGCCACCAATTCGCGGTAGAACTCGATGGAGGCGAGGTGCGCCGTCGGGTTCGAGGGGAAGTTGACGATCACCGCCGTCGGCTTCGGCACCGAATGCTTCACCGCACGGTCGATCGCCGCCAGCATCTCGTCGTCCGGCGCGCAAGGCAGGCTGCGCACGGAAGCGCCGGCGATGATGAAGCCGAACTGGTGGATCGGGTAGGACGGGTTCGGCACCAGGATGGTGTCGCCGGGCGAAGCGATGGCGTTGGCGAGGTTCGCCAGCCCTTCCTTGCTGCCGAGCGTCGCCACCACCTCCGTCTCCGGGTCGAGCTTCACGCCGAAGCGCCGCCCGTAGTAGCCGGCCAGCGCCTTCCGCAGCCCGGGGATGCCCTTGGAGGTGGAATACCGGTGCGTCCGCGGGTCCTGCACCGCCTCCACCAGCTTGGCCACGATGTGCGGCGGCGTCGGGCTGTCCGGGTTGCCCATGCCGAGGTCCACGACGTCCTCGGCCGCCGCCCGCGCCTTGGCCTTGGCCGCGTTCACCTCGGCGAAGACGTAGGGCGGCAAGCGGCGGATGCGGTGGAATTCCTCGGTCATGTTGAACTCGGTCCGATTCGGGGGGCCGCCGTCCCATCCGGCGGATCGCCACCTATAAACGAACCGCGCCGCCGCGTCAGCGACGCGCGGGCGGTGGCTGCGCCGACAGGTCGGGCGACGGCGGGGGCGGCGCGCCCAGCAAGTCGGGGGCCGGCGGCAATGGCGGCGCGTCCGGCACGTCCGGCGCCGCCGTCCCCGGCCGCGCCGTGGGCGATCGCGGCGGCGAAGGCGCCCCCGGGCCCCGCGCCCCGGGC
>NZ_BAAAFZ010000067.1:0-11921 GCF_039523795.1 Craurococcus roseus
GCCCTGGAACTTCACCATCGAGCGTACAGCCGCGTAGATCGGCTGACGCTTACCGTGGTTCACCAGGGGGCCGAGCGACGGGTGGCGGCCCCGGAGGGCGGCGTAGATCTTCTCGTAGCCCCGATTGCCCAGCGGCCGGCCGGTCCGGTTCACGAACAGGAAGGGGTGCCTGCGGGCATGGGAGAAGCGCTCGCGGTCGGACCGGTGCTCCATGATCCAGAGCGCCAGGATGCCGCGATGGTCGTCCTCGAACTCGAGCACCCGGGGGAGGGTCTTGGCGACGGGCTGGTCGGCCCGGGGATCCTCCGGGTCGTCGTGCCGGCGGTGGACGGTCAGCGTGGCCGGGTCGTCCGACTGGCGGAAGTCGCGCGTCTTCAGGCCGAGCGTCTCGCCGCTGCGCAGCCCGAAGCGGTGGGCGGTGGTCAGGATGGCGTGGGTGCGGCGCTGCACGCCCGCTGTCCAAGGGTTCTCCGGGCTGCACGGTGGTGCTGGAGCGGAACCGCTACGGCCGCGGCCAGCACCGTTTCCGCCCCGGCTTCCTCGACTCCGCCGGTCACTGCGGCTTCCGGCCGCGGCTGTGCCAGCCCTACCGGGCGAGGACCAAGGGCAAGGTGGAGCGGTTCATCCGCCACCTGCGCGGCAGCCTCTGGGCGCCGCTGGCGAGCCGGGTGGCGGCGGAGGGCGTCGCGGTGGACCGGGCGGCGGCGAACCTCGCGGCCGGGCGCTGGCTGCGCGAGGTGGCGAACGCGCGGGTGCATGCGACGACCGGCGAGGCGCCCGCCCTGCGGCTGAAGGCCGAGCGCGGAGCGTTGCGTCCCGCGCCGCCGCCCTGCGGCGGGCTGGCGCTCCGGCCAGCTCCGCCCTCGACGCCCCGGACGCCGTTCATCGGACCGCAGCACCCGCTGGCGGTCCACGACGCGCTGTTCGCCGCGCCGGTGGTGCCGGGGGCGGCGCCTCGAGCGACGGCACGCGGCGCCAGCGCATCGCCGGGCTCTGCGCCGAGCTGCGGCTGGCGGCGGTGGCCGACCTCTACCCGGTTTCAACCGGCGCCCCGCGCCAAGTGGGTCAGATTCCAGTCGGCGTTGACAGGAGGATGTCGGAGGCGCGCTCCGGGCACGCGACCGAGCGGTGGGGCGATGCAACGCGCGGCAGTGGTGGCGATCACCGCCGCCGCGCCCGCCCGCCTAGCCGCCCGCCTGGGGCCGGCCAACGACCGGAGGCGGCACCCCCAAGATAAGCCTGGATACCGGATCGGGGCGGCGACCCCGCCCGAAATCGGGCGAGTGGTCACGGCCATCGCCAGCGCCCCTGGAACTTGCCCTAGTTTACCGTTTACAGGCTCAGGAGTGGTTCGCTCTATCCACTGAAACGCACCGGGAACACGGCTTGGCAAATCTTGGCCTAAGCACTTGATTATCTTGAGGAGCCCGACTCGGCGCTCACAAATACGGAACTGGTTCGTTCTAGACTCGCATCGGCATCAACACGTAGAGCGCTTCCGGCTTCTCCGCGTCCATCACCAGCGTCGGCGCGCTGCCGTCGGCGAAGCGGAATTCCACTTCGTCGCCGATCTGGTCTGTGATGTCGTTGAGGTAGCGCGCCTGGAAGCCGATCTCGATCGGCGCCGCCTCGTACCGCACCACCTCGGCGTCCAGCTCTTCCTCCGCCTGCCCCTGCTCGGCGCTGCTGGCCGAGAGCAGCAGGCGGTTGCGGTCCAGGCTCAGCTTCACCGGGCGCGACCGCTCGCTGCTGATGGCGGCGACGCGGCCCACGGCCTCGGCGAACTCCTTTTTCTTCACCCGCAGCACCTTGTCGTTGCCGCGCGGGATGACGCGGTCGTACTCCGGGAAGGTGCCGTCGATCAGCTTGCTGGTGAGGTGGACGGAGCCGAGGTCGAAGCGGATCTTGGTCTCCGACAGGTGGACCTCGACCGGCTCCTGCGTCTCCTCCGCCAGCTTGCGCAACTCCACCACCGTCTTGCGCGGCACGATCACGCCCGGGATGCCGCCGGCGCCCTCCGGCAGGTCCTCCTGGAAGCGGGCGAGGCGGTGCCCGTCGGTGGCCACCGCGCGCAGCTTCTTGGCGCCGTCGCTGTCGACGGCGTGCAGGTAGATGCCGTTCAGGTAGTAGCGCGTCTCCTCCGTGGAGATGGCGAAGCGGGTGCGGTCCACCAAGTCGCGCACCTGCCCGGCGCCGAGGGCGAAGCGGTGCGGCAGCTTGCCCTCCGTCATGGAGGGGAAGTCCTCCACGGGCAGCACGGCGAGGTCCGTGTGGAAGCGGCCGGCTCGCAGCTTCAACGGCGCCTCGCCGCCGCCGTGGTCCAATTCGACCCGCGCGCCCTCGGGCAGCTTGCGGACGATTTCGTAGAGAGTCGCCGCCGGCGCCGTGGTGCGGCCGGGCCGGACCACCTGCACGCCCGGCACCTCCTCGACCACCGCGATCTCCATGTCGGTGGCGGTCAAGCGCAGCACGCCCTCCTCGGCGGAGAGCAGCACGTTGGCCAGGATCGGGATGGTGTTGCGCCGTTCCACCACGCTCTGGACGTGCGCGAGTGCCTTGATGAGGACCGCCCTCTCGACCGTGAACTTCATGCGAAACGGCTCCCCAGCTCGCGCGCGCGGCGGACGCTCCCCCGCGGCCCCCCGGACGCGAAGGGCAGCCATCCTACCAGCGCGTAACCGTTTGAGTAAGGGTGCTCCGGCCGCCGCCCGGCCGGATGGACGTTGCGAGGACGGTTCAGGTTTCTAGCATCTTCCGCAGCAGCGAAACGTCCTCGGCGAAGGCGGCGTCCTCCGCCATCAACTCGGCGACGCGAGACACCGCGTGCATCACCGTGGTGTGGTCGCGGTTGCCGAAGCGCCGGCCGATCTCGGGGAGCGACCGCTGGGTGAGGTGCTTGGCGAGGTACATCGCCACCTGCCGCGGCCGGGCGACGCTGCGGGCGCGGCGGGCCGAGGACATGTCGGTGAGGCGGATGTTGTAGTGCTCGGCCACCCGCTTCTGGATGTCCTCGATCGAGACCCGCTTCTCGTGCGCGCGCAGGAGGTCGTGCAGCACCTCGTGCGCGGAATCGACCGTCACCGGCCGGCCGAACAGGTTGGCGTGCGCCAGGAGCCGGTTCAGCGCGCCTTCCAGCTCGCGGATGTTGGCGGTGATCTTGTGCGCGAGCAGTTCCAGCACGCGGGGCGGCACCGCCACCTGCGCCGCCGCGGCCTTGGCCTCCAGGATGGAGAGGCGCAACTCGTAGGTGGTGGCGTGGATGTCGGCCACCATGCCGCAGCCGAGGCGCGTGCGCAGCCGGTCCTCGATGCCTGCGAGGTCGGAGGGCGGCTTGTCGGACGAGACGACGATCTGCTTGCCTTGGTCCACCAGCGCGTTGAAGGTGTGGAAGAACTCCTCCTGCGTGTTGTCCTTGCCGATCAGGAATTGCAGGTCGTCGATCATCAGCACGTCGACGGCACGGAGCGTCTCCTTGAATTCCATCGTGTTCTGCGAGCGCAGCGCCGCGATGAAGCGGTACATGAACTTTTCGGCCGACATGTAGGCGACGGTGCGCGGCGGCTGCAGGTCACGGATCGCCCAGGCAATCGAGTGCATCAGGTGAGTCTTGCCCAGGCCGACGCCGCCGTAGAGGAACAGCGGGTTGAAGCCGGGGAAGGCCGGCCGCTCCGCCACTCGGCGCGCGCAGGCATGGGCGAACTCGTTGGGCTTGCCCACGATGAAGGTGTCGAAGGTGAAGCGGCCCTCCAGTGGCGCCACCCAATCCGAGCGCGACTCGGCGGCCCCGCCCGCGACGGCCGGCGAACGCGCTTCCGCCGGACGGGGCGACGACAGGCTCTCGGCCAAGCCCTTCCCGTCGGGCGCCGCCGGCGCGGTGTCGTCGGGGTCCCCGATCGCCGCGGCAGCATCGGGAGCGCCGCTTTGCGAGATCCGGAGGTCGACGCGGCGCACCGCCGGGTATTCCGCCTGCCACAGCACCCGGAGGCGGTCGCCGTAGTGGCTGTTCACCCAATCGCGCATGAAGCGCGTGGGCAGCAGGATCACGACCTCGTCCCCTTCGACGCCGAGGAGGGTCATCTGGCGGAGCCAACTTTTGTACTCGCTGTCGCCGACCTCGTCCCGCAAACGGCCCCGCACCCGCGCCCAACCCGATACGATCTGCGCAGATGCCTGGGGGGCCAACGTGCCGACCTCCTGTTCCATTCTTCGCACCTACTGCCGGACCGATGCCCGCTCCGCGGCCCCGGGCGGGAGACGCCCACGACACGCGAAAGGACGACTCGAAGAAGGTCGTTCTCGACTGGTCCGTCGATCAGCGCCCACCGAGGGTGCCGCCGAAGGCCCGATCACGTTACGCGACGTTAGCTTGGCCGCAAAAGTGTAGCAAACGCCAATCAACGGACACGAGGAAGATTGAGGGCGTGCGTCAACAACACCACAACGGCATACAAGTCTTCGTGGCGAGGAATAGTGATCGGAACTTGCGCGTTCCGACGTCCCTTCGGTGCGGTACTTGGAGACGGCGCGCGGCGCCGCCTCACGCGCTCTGCGTGCCGCCCAGGACCTTTATGCGCGCGGAAAGCCGCGACAGCTTCCGCGCCACCATGTTGCGGTGGAGCACGCCCTTGGTGACCGCCCGGTGCAACTCCGGCTGGGCGACGCGGAACGCCTCCTGCGCCTGCGACTTGTCGCCGCCGGCGATGGCCTGCTCGACCTTCCGCAGGAAGGTCCGCACGCGCGAGCGGCGGGCGCGGTTGCGGGCGGTGCGTTTTTCCGTTTGGCGGATGCGCTTGCGTGCGGATGCCGTGTTCGCCATGGCAGTGCGTCGTGGCTCTCGAAAAGTGGTGATGGCCCACCCGGCCGCCGGTGCGGGGCCATCGGGCGAAGGGGGGCTTCTACTGCCCCCCCTCGCCGCACGTCAAGCGATGGCCGGCTTGGCGCGCTCGGGGCAGGAGCTCAGCGGTTGCGGAACGCGGGCTTCCGCTTCTCCGCGAAGGCGGACATGCCTTCCTTCTGGTCCTCGGTCGCGAAGAGCGCGTGGAACACGCGGCGCTCGAACTTCACGCCTTCGGCGAGCGTGGTCTCGAAGGCGCGGTTCACCGCCTCCTTCGCGGTGGCGACCGCCGGCGCGGACAGGGCGGCGATCGCCTCGCCCATCTTCACCGCCTCCGCCACCACCTCGCCCGCCGGCACCACGCGCGAGACGAGGTTGGCGCGCTCGGCCTCCTGCGCGTCCATCATCCGGCCGGTCAGCACCATGTCCATCGCCTTGGACTTGCCGACGGCACGGGTGAGGCGCTGCGTGCCGCCGGCGCCGGGGATGATGCCGAGGTTGATCTCCGGCTGGCCGAAGCGGGCGTTGTCGCCCGCGATGATGATGTCGCACATCATCGCCAGCTCGCAGCCGCCGCCGAGCGCGTAGCCGGCCACAGCGGCGATCACCGGCTTCTGCACCTGCGTCACCGCCTCCCAGCGCTTGCCGATGAAGTCGTCCAGGTAGACGGCCGGGTAGGTGCGCCCTTGCATCTCCTTGATGTCCGCGCCCGCTGCGAAGGCCTTTTCGCTGCCGGTGATGACGATGGCGGCGACGTTGGAGTCCTCGTCGAAGCCGCGCAGCGCCTGCCCGAGTTCCCCCATGAGCTGGTCGCACAGGGCGTTCAGCGCCTTCGGCCGGTTGAGGCGGACCACCGCCACCCGTCCCTGGGTCTCGGTCGCGATCATCTCGTATCCGGCCATGCGTCCGTCCCTCCGTCCTTGGCCCTGCTCTACCTCAGCGCTGCAGCCGCGGGCAATGGAAGGAGGAGCGCCCCGCCTGCACGGTGCGCCTGATGCCGGGGCAGTCCGGCGGCCCCGAGCACGCCTCGCAGGGCTCCCCCTCGCGGCCGTAGACCTTGAAACGTTCCTGGAAAAACCCGATCCCGCCGTCGGCTCGGACGTAATCGCGCAGCGAGGAGCCGCCGGCCTCTATGCTCTCCTCCAGCACCGCGCGGATCGCCGGCACCAACCGCCCGGCGTCCGCCGCGGTGACACTCGACGCCTCGCGGAGCGGCGACAGCCGGGCGCGGAACAGCGCCTCGGACACGTAGATGTTCCCGAGGCCCGCCACCACCTTCTGGTCGAGCAGCGCCGCCTTCAGCGGCGTGCGCCGGCCGCGCAGCGCCGCGAGCAGGACGGCGGGCGTGAACGCCGGCTCCAGCGGCTCCGGCCCGAGCCCGGCCAACAAACGGTGTTCGTGCTCCTTCTCCGTCGGCAGGAGGTCCACGCAGCCGAAGCGGCGCGGGTCCACGAAGCCGACGCGCACGCCCTCCGCCGTCTCCAGCGCCATGTGCTCGTGGAGGGCGGGCGCGTTCGGCGGCGTGTCGGTCCGCCGCGCCACCATCCGGCCGGACATGCCGAGGTGGACCAGCACCGAGTCGCCGCCCGAGAGCCGGATCAGCATGTACTTGCCGCGGCGGCGGAAGCCCTCCACCCGAGCGCCCGCGAGCCGTTCCGCCAAGCCCGCCGGGAACGGCCAGCGCAGCCCCGCGCGCGCGACGCTGGCGGCGCGGATCACGCGCCCTTCCAGCACCGCGGCCAAGCCGCGCATCACCGTCTCCACCTCCGGAAGCTCGGGCATCCCTTCCCCCGCCTCGTGCGCCGCTGCGCGCCCCGGCCTGCTCGGCCCGCGATTCGCGTCCAGGGTGTTTCCACCCGGGGCGATCGCGGCCTAAGGTGCCGACCGCATGGGCGAGCGCAATCCCGACACCGTCGATTTCGGCTACCGCGAGGTGCCGCGCGCCGAGAAGGCGCGCATGGTCCGCGAGGTCTTCGACAGCGTGGCCCCGCGCTACGACCTGATGAACGACCTCATGTCGCTCGGCGTCCACCGCGCTTGGAAGCGCGCGTTCGTCAACGCGGTCGGCGCCGGCCCGCGCGACACCCTGCTCGACCTCGCCGGCGGCACCGGCGACGTCGCCTTCGCGGCGCGCGCGCGGGGCGCCGGCCGCGTGGTGCTCTCCGACGTCAATCCGGCGATGCTCTCCGTCGCGCAGGGGCGGGCGCTGGACCGCGGCATCGTGGACGGTGTCCTCTTCCTCTGCGCCGATGCCGAGCGCCTGCCGCTGCCGGACCGCAGCGTGGAGAAGGTCTCCATCGCCTTCGGCCTCCGCAACTGCACGGACAAGCCGGCGGTGCTGCGCGAGGCGCGGCGCGTGCTGCGCCCGGGCGGGCGGTTCCACTGCCTGGAGTTCAGCCGCGTCGAGGTGGAAGCGCTGGCGCCCCTCTACGACGCGTGGTCGTTCCGCGTGCTGCCCGCCCTCGGCGCGCGCGTCGCCGGCGACGCCGAGAGTTACCGTTACCTTGCCGAAAGCATCCGTACCTTCCCAGACCAGCAGGCTCTCGCCACCATGCTGCGCGACGCGGGGCTGGAACGGGTTTCGTGGCGCAGCCTCTCGGGCGGCATCGTCGCCATCCACAGCGGCTGGCGTTTCTGAAGCGCATCAAGCGGGCTCTGTTGCTCCGCGATTGATGCGCCGCGCGCCCGCATGTCGTATACGTCCACCCCAAAGGGGACGATTCAGCTGCCATACAAAGGCGGGCGGACGGCGGCAAGAGGGGCAGGGTCGGTAACGGAATGCGCCAGCAACCGAATTTCTACCGGCTGGACCGCTCGGGAGCGGGTGGTGTCGGCCGCGGCGAGCGGTCGCCGGACGGCGCGCCGTCGATGATGGTGCCCCTGCCGCCGGGCTGGCTGTGCTTGCAGGATTGCAACGTCAGCGGCCAGCTCAACCAGCCCGTAGTGGTGCCTTTCGTTCTTATGCACCCGGACATCGGGGTGGCGATGATCGACATCGCGCCCGCCCAGAACCCCGAAGCGGAACAGATCCTGCGCCGACGGTTGGACGCGGCGCGCTTCGAGAGCATCTTCCCGGGCTTCCTGCCGATCCTGCACCTGCGGCTCGACCGCGCCGACCTCCCCGCGACCGAAGCGATCCTGCGCGACGCGTTCGCGGCCATGCCGCCGCTCTCCTTGCCCGGCGGCGACGGCTGGATCAGTGTGGTGCGGCGGGCTCTGCTGCCGCGCGATCCATCGCGCGCGGCCGCCCATCCTGGCTTCCCCGGCGAACAAGCCCGGCGCCCGCCGCGGGAAGCCGCCGCCGGGCCGGCGCAGGAACCGAACACGGACCCCGACATGCTCCAAAGAGAGGCCACGGTGGCGCGCGCCGCGGCGAAGCCGTCCTTTGAAGAAGCGGTGTCGCCGGTGCCGGCGGCCCGGCCCACCGGCGCGCTCCCTTGGCTCATCCTGTCCTGCGTCGGCGGCCTTATCGCCATGCTCGCCTTGTTCAGCCTCCTCGACACCGGCCCCTCCGGCCCGCCGATCGCGGCCGAGGAAGCCAACGACGTCCCCGCGGCCTCCGAGCCGGCCCGGATCGCTGCGGCCCCGACATCCCCCGCCAGGACGCCGGTGCCCGATCCGGCGGTGTCTCCGAAGCCGCCGGCCGCGCCCGCTGCGGCTCCGCCGATGCCTGCGCCTGCCGCCGCCGCCGCGCCGCCGCCGCCGCTCGCCGCGTCTCCCCCCATGTCCACCGGCGCCTCCACCCCGCCGACCCCGGCCCAGCGCCCCGCCCCGCCTCCGGCGGCGGCCCCGGCAGCGGCCGCGACGGACCGCTCGCCGCGGGTCACGGTGCGCCAGCCCGCCAACCTCCGCACCGGTCCGGACAGCCAATCGAACATCGTCCGCGTGGTGCCACGCGGCGAAACCTTGCGCGTCCACGGGCGGACGGCGAACGGCTGGGTGCAGGTGGGCGACGCCGAGCCGCGCGGCTGGCTCCACACCAGCCGGCTCGGCGAGATCGAACAATAGGCCCTGTGCGGCGCGCGGCCCCCGTCGAAGCGTGGTCCGTTTGATCGCTCGGGCGGGCGATGCGGGAGGGACGCGTCCGCCGTCCGCCGTGGCGGCTCCTGGCCGTGGCGACGCGGAGCGAAAGGCGCGTCCTGTCCCCCGAAGCGGTTGGCGTTGTCCGGTTCTGGGCGCCAAAGCGGCGCAACGATCCGGGTCCGCACCGCTTCAGCGCAGCAGCCGCCGCACCAGCGCCCGCGCCCGCGCGCCCCGCGGCGGGTCGAGCAGGCGGGACAAGCTCCACCGCCCGTGCGCCACGCGTGCGCGCATGGTGCTGAACTCCAAGAAGCCCGCTTCGCCGTTTCGGCGCCCGAAGCCTGAGGCGCCGACGCCGCCGAAGGGCAGCGCCGGGAACGCCGCGTACTCCACGCAGCGCCCCGACACGACGGCCCCGCTGCGCGTGCCGTCGGCGACGCGCGCTTCTTCCGCGGCGGTGGCGCCGAACAGGTAGATGGCGAGCGGCGCCGGCCGCGCCGCGATCCAAGCGACCGCTTCGCCCAAATCCGGCACCGGGACGACCGCGAGCACCGGGCCGAAGATCTCCTCTCGGTGCAACGCGTGCCCGGCCGGCGCTTCGGCCAGCGCGATGGCCCGCCGCCGGCCGGGACCGTCCTCCGCGAGCGGCGTCAGCGCGGCGCCCTCGCACAGCGCCTCCAGCCGCGCCGAGTGCCGCGCGTTCACCACCGCCGTTTCCGGCAGGCCGATGCCGCTCGCCCGGCACGCCCGGAGGAAGGCGTCGCGCCCGTGCCCAACCAGCAGCACGGTATCCGGTGCGATGCAGGTCTGCCCCGCGTTCACCGCCTTCCCGGCCAGGATGGCGCGCGCCGCGTCGCGGAGGTCGGCCCCCGGCAGCACCACCGCCGGGCACTTGCCGCCAAGTTCCAGCGTGACCGGCACCAAGCCGTCCGCCGCCGCTCGCATCACGCTCCGGCCGACGCCGGTGCCGCCGGTGAAGACGAGATGGTCCCAAGGCTGCGCCGCGAAGTCCGCCGCGACGTCCGGCCCGCCCTGCACCACGCGGGATATGTCCGAACCGAGCGCCTCCCCCACGATATCGGCCAGCAGCGCCGCGGTGCGCGGCGTGGCTTCTGCGGGCTTCAACGCCACGCGGTTGCCCGCCGCAAGAGCGTCCACCGCCGGAAGGAGGGCGAGCTGCACCGGGTAGTTCCAGGGAGCCATGATGCCGACGACGCCCTTCGGCACCGGCTCCACCGAGGCGCGCACCGGCCGGAACGCGACGGGCGCCGGCACGTGCCGCGGGCGCGCCCACCGCCGCAGGCGCCCCCGCGCGTACCGGGCGGCCTCCACCACGAGCATGACTTCGGCCAGCAGCGTTTCCTCGACGCACCGCCCCCCGTAATCGGCGTCCACCGCTTCCGCGATGCCGTCGGCCCGCCGGAGCATCGTGGCCGCGAGCGCGTCCAACGCGCCGCGCCGCCGGTCGAGCGGCAGCGCGCCGCCATCCCGCGCCTCCGCTTCGCGCAGCGCGGCCAATGCTTCGGCGGGCGTCATGCCGCCACCACGCGAGGGGCGCCGGGCCGCCGGCGGTCGGGCCGCGGCGCCCTGCCATCGCGCGCCCCTGCCCGATGCGGCGGGGCCGGCGCTTTGCCGCGAAGGAGCAAGCAACGCCACCGGCGCGCCGCGGGATCGCGGCCGCCGGGGCGTCGGAGACGGGCCCGGGACGGGCGAGTGGCGACGCCCTGCCGCCGCGCGCTCGGCACGGCCACGGCTTCGGACCGCGGTGTCATGCGCGCAGGGCCGCCCGCGCCGCCGCTTCGCCGCTCAGCACTGAGGATTCGATGGTCGCCGGCAGCGCCGGGTGCGTCCAATCCCCGGCCAGGGCGAGGTTCCGCAGCGGCAGGCGCGGCGGGCGCGGCGGGGCGCCGGGCACGTGCCGCGGCGTCGCGCGCCGCTCCTTCACCACGCGGCACGGTGCCGGCGCCTCGGGCCACGCGCCCGGCAGGCCGAAGGCGAGCGCCGCCTGCCGCAACTCCGCCCAGGCGCGCGGCGCGAGCGTGGAGGCGTCCTCGCGCGCCTCCGAGTCGCCGGCACTGACCGTGACGCTGACGCCCGCGGGCCGCACCAGCACCCACTGGCACAGCGCGCCGAGCAGGCCGAGGAAGCGCACCGGCCCCGGCGTCCGGTGCGCGAAGTGCAGGTTCACGATGGGCGCGTGCGCCGAGGGCACCGCGAGCCCCGGCAGCAGCCGCGACGCTTCCCAGGGCGGCACCGCCAGCACGGCGGCGGCGCCCCCGTCAAGCGCAACCGTGCCATCGTCGAACTCCAGCGCGGCGGCCCTGCCGTTCTCGGCGGCGAGCCGGCGCAGCCTGGCGCCGAAGCGCACCTCCGCGCCCGCCGCCTCCAACGCCGCCAGCGCCGGTCGCACCATGTCGGGGCCGAGGCCCTCGCGCGCGACCAGCAGCCGCGCCCCCGCGCGCCCGCCCGCGCGCAGCAGCACGGCGCCGAGCCGGCGCGACGACGCCTCCGCGCTCGGCGTATTGAGCGCGGCGACGGTCAGCGGCTCCACGAAGCCGCGGTGGAACTCCGGGTGCCGCGCCATCACCTCCGCCACCGGCCGGTCGCCCCAAGGCAGCGCGCACCGTGCCAGCGCCAGCAGCGCGCCGAGCGAGACGCCCGCCGGCCGCAACCCCGGCGCCGTCCACCCGAGCGGCGAGAGCGAAACCCGCGCCGCCCGCCCGGTGGACAGGTCGAGCACCGGCAGCCCCTCCGGTTCCGGCTCCACCCAGCCGTCCCGCGCGCCGACGCGCTCCAGGAAGCGCAGCGCCGCCCGGTTGCCGCCCACCAGCGCGTGCGTCCCGTTGTCGCCGCCGTCCGGCAAGGAGCGGGCGCGCCCGCCGGCGCCGGGCGCCGCCTCGTGCAGCGCCACGCGCCGCCCCGCGTCCGCCAGCCGCAAGGCGCAGGCGAGCCCGGCGACGCCGGCGCCGACGACGTGGACGGTGCCGCTCATGGGCGGCCCAAGCCCAAGGCCATCCAGGCCATGCGCCCCTTCTCGGCGGGTGTCAGGCGCGGGCGCGGGCGCGCT